>JAFRRE010000185.1 GCA_017428285.1 Bacteroidales bacterium
AATTGCCATGAACCCCAATCGTCTGGTGCAGTACCTTCAGAAGCCTGCAGCAGAGTTCACTCGCGCCGACATCATCCGTTATTGCGAGGAAAACCAAATCGAATTCGTCAACTTCCACTATTGTGGCTGGGACGGCAAGCTGAAGACCTTGAACTTCGTGATCCACAGCCTCGAACACCTCGAGAACATCCTCACCGCCGGTGAGCGCGTCGATGGTTCGAGCCTCTTCCCCTTCATCGAAGCTGGTAAGAGCGACCTCTATGTGGTGCCGAAGTACCGTACGGCCTTCCTCAATCCCTTCTCAGAGATCCCGACCTTGGACATCCTCTGTTCGTTCTACAACCGTGACGGCGAACCTTTCGAAAGCTCACCCGAGCACATCCTCCACAAAGCCCACGAAGTGTTCAAGAAGACCACGGGCTTGCAGATGGAGACCATGGGCGAGTTGGAATACTACATCATCGCCGATGACGAGGAAATCTACGAGGTGCCCGACCAACGTGGCTACCACGAGAGCGCCCCGTTCAACAAGTTCACCGAATACCGCGTCGAAGCCATGCGCCTCATCGCCCAGGCTGGTGGCTTAATCAAATACGGTCACTCAGAAGTGGGTAACTTCACCCTCGACGGCAAGATCTACGAGCAGAACGAAATCGAGTTCCTGCCCACCAACATCGAAGACGCTGCCGACCAACTCGTGGTCGCCAAGTGGATCATGCGCCAGTTGGCCTACGAATACGGCGTCACCCTGACCTTCGCCCCGAAGATCACTGTGGGCAAAGCCGGCTCGGGAATGCACGTTCACTGCAAGTTCACCAAAGACGGCAAGAGCGTCATGGTCAACAAGGGCGAACTCAGCGACTTCGGCAAGAAAGCCATCGCCGGTTACATGGACGCTGGCACCTCGCTGCCTGCCTTCGGTAACCCCAACCCGCTGTCGTTCCTCCGTCTGGTGCCCCATCAGGAGGCCCCGACTTCGTTGTGCTGGTCCTACAGCAACCGCAGCGCCTTGGTTCGCGTGCCGCTGGGCTGGATCAACAACGGTAAGGACATGGCTGCTAGCGCCAACCCGCTTGAGAAGAAGTCAAACAAGGACTTCAGCAACAAGCAGACCTTCGAATGGCGTGCCTCCGACGGCTGCGCCGACATGTACCTGCTGATGGCTGCCCTCTGTGCTGCTGCCCGTCACGGATTCGAGATGCCCAACGCCCTCGAAGTGGCCGAGAAGACCTATGTCGGCCTCGGCGTGAACATCCACGACGACAAGAACAAGCAACTGCAAGAGAGCCTCGAGCAACTGCCCGACAGCTGCGTGGCCGCCGCCAAGGAATTGGAGAAAGACCGCGAGATCTACACCGCCAAGGGTGTGTTCTCCGATGCCATCATCGACTACATGATCAAATTCCTCACCGACTTCAACGATGCCCATTTGCGCAAGGATTTGGGCAACGACACGAAGAAAATCCTGAAACTGGTGAAGGATAATATTCACGTGGGTTAATTCAACGGTTTGTCTGGTAGAGACGTAGCGCGCTACGTCTCTACAAACCGACCATAATAATAATGCCATGACAAAGGACAAGATATTCAATTGGAGATTTTGCCTTTGTTGTGGCATTTTCATTTGGTTTGTCCTCAACCTCCTACAGGGCATCTTCACCGAAATTCAGGAAGATGAGGCGTACTATGCCCTTTATGGCGAACACCTCGCCTGGGGGTATTACGACCACCCACCTATGGTGGGACTGATGACCTTTTTGAGCAGCATTTTCTTCTCAGGCACTTTGGGTGTAAGGTTCTTTACCATCATTGCGTCTTGTTTGTCGCTGTGGGTAATTTGGATGATTGCAAATCCCGAGTACTTCAAATTGGGTTTGTTTGAATCCCCCCTATCCCCCTTAAAAGGGGGAGATGCAAAGCATCAACTGAACAACTCTAAACTCCCAACTGACTCTCAACTCTCAACTCTAAACTCTAAACTCTTCCTCATCATCGCCTTCTCCATCGTGATGTTCAACATCTACGGTTTTGTCACCACACCCGATGCGAGTCTGATCTTGTTTTCTGCCTTGTTTTTGTTTGTATATCAGCGTTATTTGGTTGAAAGCACTTGGCCAAGAGCCTTCTTAATGGGTTTACTGATGGCGTGCATGATTTACAGTAAATACCACGCTTTCCTGTTCTTGGGCTTGATTGTGCTTTCCAACCTCAAACTGCTGAAAAATGGTAAGTTTTGGGTGGCATGCTTATTGGCTTTGGCCTTGTTGACGCCACATATTCTTTGGCAAGTCAACAACGGTTTTCCGAGTTTCAGGTATCACCTCGCTGGGCGCAACGAGGCGTTCAAATGGAGTTATTTTTTTGAATATTTGCCCAACCAACTGTTGATTTTCAATCCGTTTACATTTGGGGCGGTGGTGTATGTATTGATAAGGAATAGGAATTGTGTTATAATTCCCCCTGCCCTCCTTAAAAGGGGGAGGAGCGAAGCCCAGCAGACTGGCGATGAAGTCTTTGAGCGGGGCTTAAAGTTTATCCTAATCGGGTTCTTTTTCTTCTTCTGGCTGATGGCTTTCCGTGGGCATGTGGAGCCACATTGGACCATCGTTTGCGTCATCCCAATGGTAGTTTTGGTTTATCGAAAAGCATTGGTTGACAATAAGTTAAGAAAATACACCAAATTCGTTATCCTACCTTCTCTCCTATTGGTTTTGACTTTGAGAATCCTCCTGTTGACACCTTTGGCTGACCGCTTTGGCTATCATGGCAAGGAAAAATACTATAAGGCCGTTGAACAGGTGGCGGGCGACCGTCCCATGGTGTATCAAGGCTCTTTCCAACAAGCTGCTTTGTACCATTATTTTACAGGCAAGGAAAGTTCGCCGCTACAAAGCTATTACGACCGCATGACGCAATATGACCTTTGGCAGTTCGACAAAGCATGGATTGGAAAGCCTGTGTTCATCTGTGGCCATGTCAACGAACGGTCGGAGACTTATCAGGTGGGCGATGTGGAAATCGAGGGTTTCCTCACCGATAACTTCTCCTCTGCCAACCGCTTGGTGACCACTTTCGAAATCACCAATGCGGACGGTGACAAAACGCCTGTCTTCCATCACGGCGACACCATCCACGTCGATTTCTCCATCTACAACCCTTGTGAAGCGCCCATCGATTTCCACCACAAGGATTTCGGCATGGTTGTCAAAGCGCATTACCTTCCTGGCGATGCGTTCAGTTTTTGTTTCTATAAAGATTTCGGAATCATCGATGGGCAGACCTCCTACCAAGGGCAACTCTACACCATCGTAAACGATGAAATCGGCCTTGGTGAACATCTTTTCAACCTCGGCATCGGCGACCGTGTATCAGCTTTTGTCACCGAAGAAAGCGGCGTGAAAATCAGGATTGAGCCCTAAGCACAGACAATTGAGCCTCCTGTTCGCGCATCTGCATGCGAACAGCGTTAATGTCGGTCTGTTTTTTCTTCTTGTTGATCATCTGCTGTTCGCAATCGGCGATGGTCTCCAGCACCTGACGCAAATTCTTGTCTTTCTCCAACACAAAGGCGTGAACAATGCCCTCGATTTCGCGAAGGCTGCGCATGATGTTGATTTGTCGCTCGGGGCTGAGGGTGTTTTGGATGAGGAAAAGGTAATCCAATCGCGGCTTGAAAGGGAACAGCACTTTGTCCTTGCACACGAGAGAAACGAGATTGTAGACGTTGTAGTTTTCACCCGCCGTGTAATAGAAGAAGGAGAAAGGCACCCCCTCGAAGACAAGGTCATCGTGGCGGGCAAGGTCGAGGGAGAGCTTGTTGTTGATGCTACAAGCCAACTTGTAGTCGACCAAGGCGGAGTTGATGCCGACGACGGTGGTGTCGTCGAACGAGGCGATCTGTATCTTGTTGCTTTTGGGTTTCATGCCGCAAAGATATACAATTGTCCGGAGAAAACTAGTTTTCACCAAACAATTGTTTCCACGTTTTTTCGGCGGCCAGTTGCTCGGCGCCGCGGATAGAGCGGTCGATGGCATCGGCGTAGGGTTGCTCGTCGATGACAATCTGCACGTGGAACTGTTTCTTGTGCCCCTCCCCGATTTCCTCCAACATCTTGAACACGGTGCTTTTCTTGTTTTTCTGCGACCATTCGAGGAGCTTGCTCTTGAAGTTGACATCGGTGGTCTGGAGTTGTTCCAAGTCGATGTGTATGCGAACGATGCGGTCGATGATGATGTGTTTGGCGAAGTCGAAGCCACGGTCGAGGTAGATGGCACCCATGAGGGCTTCGAAGGCATTGCCGCCCATCGAATGAGCGTTGCTACCCACATCGGGGGTGTGGCGGATGTAGTCGCCGAAGCCAAGCTTCTCCGACAACTTGTTAAGGGAGGCACGGCTAACGATGCGAGAACGCATCTCGGTAAGAAAGCCTTCGGGCTGGGTGGGATAAGTGTGGAAGAGGTAGTCAGCTACAGCAGTGCTCAGCACGGCATCGCCAAGGTATTCCATGCGTTCGTTGCTGACGTGGTAATTGCCCACAGTCTCGGCAGCCACCGACTTATGGGTGAAGGCCACCCGATACAAAGCGATGTTTTTGGGATAGAAACCAAAGATGTTGTGGATATAGTCGAAAAGCGCTTTATCGGCCGGGTCTTTGGGGGAAGCGTGAAAGAGTGGCATGATCACTCAAACTTTTTGAAGATTACGGTGGCATTTTGTCCGCCGAATCCGAATGAGTTGGAAAGTCCGTAGTGGATGTCGCGCTGACGGGCTTTGTTGAAGACGATATCGAGTTTGGAATCGATTTGCGGATCGTCATCAAAATGGTTGATGGTTGGGGGAATGATGCCGTTCTTGAGGGCGAGGATGGTGGCTATGGCTTCAACGGCGCCAGCTCCTCCGAGGAGGTGACCCGTCATCGACTTGGTGGAGTTGATGCTGATGTTGTAGGCATGTTCGCCAAACACCTTTTGAATAGCCATACACTCAGCCAAATCGCCCATCGGCGTCGAAGTGCCGTGCGCATTGATATGGTCAATGGCTTCGGGAGTTAAACCTGCATCGTTGAGGGCGCGTTGCATGCTGAGGACGCCGCCAGCGCCTTCAGGGTGAGGAGCGGTGATGTGGTAAGCATCGGCTGATGAACCGCCACCCACGACTTCGGCATAAATCTTGGCACCACGGGCGATGGCGTGCTCGTATTCCTCAAGCACGAGGCTTCCGGCACCTTCGCCCATGACGAAACCGTCACGATTGAGGTCGAAGGGACGGGAGGCCGTCATCGGGTCATCATTGCGCGTCGAGAGGGCTTTCATGGCGTTGAAGCCACCGATGCCGAGTTGGCCAATGGCCGCTCCGCCACCTCCGGCAACCACGGCGATGCACTTGCCAAAACGGATTTTGTCGAAGGCTTCGATGATAGAGTGCGTCGAAGAGGCGCAGGCCGACACCGTGGCGTAATTGGGACCACGGAAGCCGTATTTGATGGAGATGACACCACCAATCATGTTGACGATCATCTTAGTGATGAGGAAAGGACCAAAACGCGGCGTGCCGTCGCCTTGTGCATATTCCATCGTCTCATGATAAAGGTGGTTGACGCCGCCGATGCCTGAAGTCATCATGACGCCCACCTCATCCAAGTCGCAATTTTCGGCAGAGATGCCCGAGTCGGCGATGGCTTCATCGGCAGCGATGAGGCCAAATTGGGCGAAGTGGTCGTACTTGCGCACGTTTTTCTTCTCGAAATAGTCCTCGGGATTGTAGTCTTTCACCTCGCAGGCGAAATGCGTCTTGTATAAAGTAGAATCGAAACGAGTAATCTCGCCAGCACCGTTTCTACCCTTCACCAATCCTTCCCAATACTCAGGAAGGGTTTTCCCAATGGGGGTGATGGCACCGAGGCCAGTGACGACTACGCGTTTCGATTCCATGAAAAAGTTTATTTTCCTAAATTAATGAAAAATCAATTGTTTTCAGCACGCATCTTTTCGATGAGCTTCACAACATCACCCACAGTCTGGATGTTTTCCTGTTGATCGTCCGGGATGGAGAGATTGAAGCTCTTTTCAAATTCCATCATCAGTTCGACGGTGTCCAGTGAATCGGCACCCAGGTCGTTGGTAAAGCTGGCTTCCATAGTGACTTCCGAAGGATCCACGCCGAGTTTCTCAGCAATGATCGGAACGATTTCATTCAAAATTTCTTGCATAGTTTTCTTTTTTTAGTTGATAAATAGGCCGCAAAAGTAAGACTTATTTCCGTTTCAAACCCAACCGTCTTACCAATAAATTGATAATCAGTTGTATATAAAAGAATGTCGGTCTTGCTTGTGACCAATAATTACTCGTTTTCGATTGCAAAGGTACAACTTTTTTTGAAAATGATGTTTTTTTTCGGTTTTTTGGAAATTCAATATCTATTATTCCATTTCATCTCGATTATAAAACACTTTCCCTTCACGATGAATACTGTCAAGTAAATCAGGGTTTTTCAACATGGAATACAAGCTCAAATCCACAAAATACGGCAAATACAATTCATCTATCCTCTCATCAAGAAGAGCCAATTGCAAATAAGTAAGACTATTGCCTTTCAATGTCAAATCGATGTCGGATGCTATACGGTTTGTACCTCTTGCCCTAGATCCATAAATAATGGCTTCTTCGACCTCCGGCACTGATGCCAAAGCATCACGCAAAGCTTGTAATTCTATGTCTGCAAGTCCAAAAGTCATCATGTTTAGGTTTGGGAAAACAAATCCTATTGGTCTTCAGAAGCGATTAACAACCTCCGCAACACGATTCAAGGCCTTATGATAACTTTGCAACTTCTGTTCCCATCGTGGGATATTGTTCTCCATAATTGAATTATTTACCTGCAAAAATAGCAAAAAACTCATCCATATTATTCCGAAACTTTGTATTTTTACATTTTCAAACGGAACACTATGGAAACTACAGAAAAAAAACTCTTCCTTTTGGATGCCTACGCATTGATATACAGGGCTTTCTTCGCCATGAGCAAGAACCCACGAATGAATTCGAAAGGGGTCAACACCTCGGCGGTGATGGGCTTTTTGAACTCGCTCTATGAAATCCTACAGAAAGAAAAGCCTACCCATATCGGCGTGGCCTTCGACGTGGCCGGCACTGCCCAACGGCAGGCCGAATACAGCGAATACAAAGCCAACCGCGAGAAGATGCCTGACGACCTCCGCGACTCGATACCTTATATCATCAGACTTATTGAGGCCTTCAACATCCCCGTCTACGGCGTGGAAGGCTACGAGGCCGACGATGTCATTGGCACCCTGTCGAAAAAAGCTGAGAAACAAGGATTCACTACCTATATGATGACCCCAGACAAGGACTTCGGTCAGTTGGTGACGGACAAAATACTGCTCTACAAGCCCGCCAAATTCGGTGAGCCAGCACAGGTGTGGGGACCCAAGGAGGTCTGCGAACGCTATGGCATCCAAGAGCCTAAACAACTCATCGACATCCTCGGCCTCTGGGGTGATGCTGCCGACAATATCCCAGGCATCCCAGGCATCGGCGAGAAGACTGCTGCGATTTTGGTGGGAAAATACGGCAGCGTGGAGAACCTCATCGCCCATGCCGATGAGCTGAAAGGCAAACAAAAAGAAAACGTCATCAATTTCGCTGAGCAAGGACTGATGTCGAAAGCGTTGGCGACCATTAATTTAGAGGTGCCCGTCGACCTCGACGAGGAGGAACTGAAAGCCAAGGAGCCTGATGTGCCCGCACTGATGGCTTTGTTTGAGGAACTGGAGTTCAGGACCTTTGCCAAACGATTCTTGGAAGATTATAAGTCAAAACAATCTACTTTGGACGGCCCTTCGACAGGCTCAGGGACCTCAGCCTCACCGTCATTGCGAGGAACGAAGCAATCCAGGGAGATGACCGAAGGAAGTCAACAACCAGACTTGTTCTCCTCTAACGAGACCTTCGACCTCTTCAACCAAGGCGACAACAGTGGTCTGCTGGAATTCTCCGAGAAGGACTCAGCCAAGACGTTGGCACACGACTACAAACTTGTGGAAACTGAAACCGACATCAAAGCTTTGGTGGATTTGCTGTCCAAACAAAAGCAATTTGTCTTCGACACCGAAACCACCAACATCGACGTGTACTCCGCCGAATTGGTGGGACTTTCCTTCGCCATCAAGGCGCACGAGGCTTGGTACCTGTCCATGCCCGCCGAGCGCGAGGCTTGCCAGAAGAAACTGGAACTGCTACGGCCCTTGTTTGAGGATGAAAACATCCTCAAAATCGGGCAAAACCTGAAATACGACATCTCGATGCTGGCGCAATACGGCATCAGCGTAAAGGGCAAGCTGTTCGACACGATGCTAGCGCATTATCTCCTCGAACCCGAGCAACGCCACAACATGGACTACCTCGCCGAGGTCTACCTCAACTACCTCACCATCCCTATCGAGGACTTGATTGGCAAAGGCCGACAGCAGAAGACCATGCGAGAGGTGCCCGTGGAACTGGTGAAGGAATATGCCGCCGAAGATGCCGACATCACGCTGCAACTCTACGAGAAGTTGCTTCCCCTGCTCAAGGAAAACGGTGTGGAGAAGCTGTTTTATGAGATTGAAATGCCGCTCGTGCCTGTTTTGAGTCGCATGGAGGCCAACGGCGTGCGCATCGACACGGAGAACCTCCAGCAAATCAGCGAGACCTTTGGCATCGAGATTCATAAGATTGAGGAAGAAATCTATAAAGCCGCTGGCATGCCTTTCAACATCGCCTCACCGAAACAATTGGGCGAAGTCCTGTTCGAGCACTTACGCATCGACGAGAAGGCTAAGAAAACCAAGACGGGACAGTATGCCACAGGTGAGGATGTCTTGCAGAAACTGTCGCACAAGCATCCTATCATCCAGATGATTTTGGACTACCGCTCATTCACCAAGCTGAAGTCGACTTATCTGGATGCCCTGCCGGCTTTGGTCAACCCGAAGGACGGGCTGATCCACACCTCCTACAACCAAGCCGTGACGGCCACGGGGCGCTTGAGCTCCAACAACCCCAACCTGCAGAATATTCCTGTACGCACCGAAAAAGGCCGCGAGATCCGTCGTGCCTTTGTGCCTCGCAGTCCTCAATACACCCTCCTTGCTGCCGATTATAGCCAAATTGAGTTACGCATCATTGCCCATTTGAGTCAAGACCCTGCCATGATCAACGACTTCAACCTCGGCCACGACATCCATGCCGCCACAGCGGCCAAGGTGTTTCATGTGCCCATGAACCAAGTCACCAAAGAGCAGCGCAGTCGCGCCAAGGCTGTCAACTTCGGCATCATCTACGGAATGTCGGCCTTCGGTCTGGCGGAACGCATGGAGCTCTCGCGCAGCGAGGCAGCCGACATCATCAAGAAATACTTCGAGGAGTATGCCGGCATCAAGGAATACATGAACCGCAGCATCGCCTTGGCGCGTGAACGCGGCTATGCTGAGACCATCTTAGGCCGTCGCCGTTACCTCCGCGACATCAACGGCGCGAACAGCGTGGTGCGCGGCTTCGCCGAACGCAACGCCATCAACGCGCCCATCCAAGGCAGCTCGGCCGACATGATCAAGATTGCCATGATCGGCATACATCAGGAGCTGGAACGCTTGAAGATGCAGTCGAAGATGATCCTTCAGGTGCACGACGAATTGGTCTTCGATGCGCATCTCGATGAACTCGACACGCTGAAGGCTATCGTTCAGGATAAGATGGTGAATGCCTTGCCGTTGTCGGTGCCGGTCATCGTTGAAATGAATACTGGGGACAACTGGCTGGAGGCGCATTGATTTCCTATCACCCCTACGGGGTTCTATCGACCATAACGCAAATAGGCGAGGGTTTACACCCCCGCCTATTTTCTGTCGTCCCTACGGGACTTAACCTACCGAACAACCTGGGGCTACCAAGTCGCTAGGCGTCAGCAGCACGAGGCGGCCGTCCTTGTCCTCAGCGGAGAGGATCATGCCCTCGCTCACCACACCCTTCAGCTTGCGCGGCTCGAAGTTGGCGACGAAGCACACCTGCTTGCCCACCAACTTCTCGGGTTCGGTGTAATATTTCGCAATACCGCTCACGATGGTGCGCTTCTGCATGCCATCATCGATGAGGAACTGCAGCAACTTGTCGGCCTTCGGCACCTTTTGGCATTCGAGGATGGTACCCACGCGTACATCCACCTTCATGTAGTCATCGAAGCTGACCACGGGCTTCACCTCGGCAGGCTTCCAAGCATTCAACTGGTTGGCTTTCTTGGTGTCCTCCAGCTTCTGCAACTGAGCGGCCACCACACTGTCTTCCACTTTTTCGAACAACAACTCGGGCTGACCGATGACATGACCTTCGGGCAGCAGAACGGTGTTCTCGGCGTCATTCCAACCCTTCACTTCGAGGCCGATCATCTGCTGGAGCTTCTTTGCGCTGAACGGCAGGAAAGGCTCGCTGAGGATAGCCAAGTGCGCCACAATCTGCAACGACAAAGCCATCACGGTCTTCACGCGCTCGGGGTCGGTCTTGATTTGCTTCCAAGGCTCGTTGTCGGTGAGGTATTTATTACCCAAACGGGCCAGGTTCATCAGTTCGGAGAGGGCCTCGCGGAACTTATATGTGTCAATCAGATGACCGATTTTGGCGGGATAGGCGTTCATCTCTTCGATGACGGCCTTGTCGGTGTCGGCGAGGTTGCCCAAGGCAGGCACGGCACCTTCATAGTACTTATGCGTAAGCACCAAGGTACGGTTGACGAAGTTGCCGAAGATGGCCAGCAACTCGTTGTTGTTGCGGTCCTGATAGTCCTTCCAGGTGAAGTTGTTGTCCTTGGTCTCGGGCGCGTTGGCTGTCAAAACATAACGCAACACATCCTGCTTGCCAGGGAACTCCTGCAAGTATTCATGCAGCCATACGGCCCAGTTGCGTGAGGTCGAGATCTTGTCGTTCTCGAGGTTGAGGAACTCGTTGGCGGGAACATTGTCGGGCATAATATAGTCGCCATAGGCCTTCATCATGCAGGGGAAGATGATGCAGTGGAACACGATGTTGTCCTTGCCGATGAAATGCACCAGCTTGGTCTCGGGGTCTTTCCACCACTTCTCCCAGTCGTCGCCGCGTTGTTCGCAGATCTCCTTGGTGTTGGAGATGTAGCCGATGGGCGCGTCAAACCACACGTATAGCACCTTACCTTCAGCACCCTCAATCGGGACGGGCACGCCCCAGTCGAGGTCGCGGGTGACGGCACGGGGCTGCAAGCCACCGTCGAGCCAGCTCTTCACCTGGCCGTAGACATTGCTCTTCCATTCTTTATGGCCTTCGAGGATCCATTCACGGAGCCAGCCCTCATATTGGTCTAAAGGCAGATACCAGTGTTTGGTCGGTTTCTTCACCAAGGCCGCGCCGCTAAGTTGGGAATGCGGATTAATCAGCTCATCAGGGCTGAGAGAGCTGCCGCATTTCTCGCATTGGTCGCCGTAGGCGCCTTCTGCGCCGCATTTCGGGCAAGTGCCCACGATATATCTATCGGAAAGGAATTTCTGGCGTTCGGGGTCGAAGTATTGCTCCGTCTCTTTTTCGATGAACTTCCCTTCGTCGTAGAGCTTCTTGAAGAACTCTTGGGCCGTGGCACGGTGCATCTTCGAAGAGGTGCGCGAGTAGATGTCGTAGCTGATGCCCAACTCCTCGAACGACTTCTTAATGATCTCGTGGTAACGGTCCACGATGTCTTGCGGCGTGCAGCCTTCCTTTTCGGCTTTGATGGTAATCGGCACGCCGTGTTCGTCGGAACCACCGACAAACAGGACGTCCTCGCCACGCATTCGCAGATAGCGGACATAGGTGTCGGCGGGGATATAGACGCCGGCAAGGTGACCGATGTGGACGGGGCCGTTGGCGTAGGGCAAGGCCGTAGTTACTGTGTAACGCTTGAAGGGTTTGTTCGTTGATTCCATGATGTAGTTATTTTTAAAAACGGGTGCAAAGATAGGCAAAAAATAAGCCGCGAAGGTCTTCGCGGCTTATTTTTTCGTTATTACTATAAGGTGACCTCTTTATCTCACCACAATCTTCTGCGTCTTCACGTCGTCGCCGCTCAGGAGGCGGATGAAGTAAACGCCGGGCACGACATCAAGGCGCTTCTCGATGCTGCTGCTGAAAGTTTCGGTGCTGAGCATGCGGCCCATCACGTCGAGCACCTGCAGGGTGGCTTCGCCTTCGATGCCGAAGATGCTGAAGTTGCCGTTGCTATTGATGAAGCTGAAGTTGTCGTCAGTGAGGCTGCTGCCTGTGGCATACACCAACTTGAAGCGGCTCTCATAGTCTGTTGTCGTGGCGTTGAAGGTGTAGCTTGGCGTATTGAGCAAGTCAACATCGGTGCCCGTCTTGTTGTCGAAGAGGTGCAGGTAGCTGAACTCCACGTTCTCGAAGCTGAAGCTTAAGGTATAGAGGCCGTTTTCATCAGCGCGGAAATTGACGGGCAGCTCGCCTTGGCCTTCGGCAGTGACCACGGCGTAATCCATTCCGTTTTGCGGGATATAGACCTTGGCGCTGTTCTCGTCGAGTTGGAACTTGGGCAGCCCACTGCCTTCATTGAAATTGAGGATGGCACGGTCGACGGTGGTGAGGCCGCCTCGCGTCATCTTGCTGACGTTGAGCGACAACTGTTCGTTGTTTCTGGTGGGTTGGGTGGTGCTGAATGTCAATACTTCACCATCATCTTCGGTATACACGAAGATGCCTTCCATGGCTTCGATAGCCG
Organism: Bacteroidales bacterium; assembly: GCA_017428285.1. The sequence goes on from JAFRRE010000185.1 coordinate 12,788, forward strand.
ATCCGACAGTCGCTGGCACGAAGCCCGTACCGTCTTCATTCATCCTAAGGTAATACCTATCGCCGATATAGGCAGAAACGGGGAAGGGATTGCCCACGAGGTTCCAGCCTCCCCAATTTTCATTCTCATTATAGTGTAGCGTGACTTCGCCGTTGCCCTCGTAGGGCGCACCCATGAAATTGAGGGTGACGTCAGCGGCATTGGCATAGAGGTAACCGCGACCTGGTTCAAGCTCGAAATGGTAGTGGTCGCCCTCTTGTTTCCAGTTCTCCCAATAATAGCCCTGGTTTTGCGGACTCGGATTGAAGCGATAGAGGTCAAAGCTAGGCTCATCGGCATTCGTGTTTCCATATTGAACGATGTCCTCTATTGGGGTTTCTTCAGCCAAAGGAGAGGAAATCAGATACCAGCTGCCTCGGGTTTCGCCATAAGAGGCAATCGGCTTGGTGAAACGGGGCACCTCTTCCACCACAATGTCGTCAATAAAAACCCTTCCATATGAAGAATTGGGAACTTCCATCCAAATGGCAATATGTTCGCCATCACCTTCATAACCACTCAAATCAATCGTATAGAGTTGATAGTTTTCGGATGGGGTGATGGTTTCGATTTCAATGAATTCCGGTTCTGCTTCGGTTCCTTCCATCACGCCAACTTTGAATGTACCCGTGTAAGAATAGCCATTAATATACGATCTTGCATTGAGTTTCACGCGCAATCCATTAATATTGTGCATCGCAGGCAATATGGCGTATTGCGGCTTTGGTGTGTAGTAATCCATACGCCTAATGTAGAATTGCAAACTGTTTGGCAAAGAAGCCGTATATTGAGTATGAGCACTATGGTGATGCATGGTCGGGAATAGGTTATCGTCGGGGTTTGTGGATGTGTTGACATAATCCCAACAATCGGGTAACGTGTGTACTAGAGGTGTCCATCGGTCGTCGACCTCGTAGGAGTCGAAGTTTTCGACGTACGGAATTGATGAGTAGTCAGGGCAAGCGGTCTTAAATTCTATGGTTGTCATCGCACTTTCATGCACTCCGTAGCAGGCCTTTATACGGAAGATATAGTCGGTAGCAGAAGCCAAGTTTTCAAGGGTCAATGAAGTTGCCGTTGAGGGGAGTTCCATCCAGTTTTCTACAAAAGTTTCGGAAGCTCTAATGCACTGGTATTTATATCCCGTGACATCGGGACTCGGTGTCTCCCACGAAAACGAAGCGGTGTTGGCGGCAATGTCTCCAACTGTAACTTCCACTACCGGAAGATCGAGAACATAGTAATCGAAAGTCACTTTGGGACGGATACTGGTTAGGCTATAATACATCCCCCAAGCATCTTTGTAGGAATACATAGCCGAATAATAATTTGAGTCTCTAACGCCTCTCCAAGCCATCGATGAGATTTTGGAACCCAATTGGACTTCCCTAAAACCAATCTTGAGGTTGCCTCCGTAATAAGTGAAAGGATTATCAAGTACAATTTCCACCATGTAGTTATTAATAGAAGGGGACCCAGTATAGACTTCAGTCATCGAATCCCAATCCCAACTGGAAGAAGCAGTATTTGTAAATCCATTATCCAACACTTCGGCCACATAGATCGAAAACCGTGCAGCACCCCAGTTTCCACTCGCCTTATTGCAGTAAAATGTCAACTTGTTCACCGTACCTCCTATCATAGCCGCCATATCCTCTTGGAGTAGGATAAATTGACTTTCAGTGCCGTATTGGGCATACGCACTCGCGATAGGTACCATAGAATTTGTATAAGTACTTCCATCGTTTACCGTCAAAGTAGAAGGAATCGTGTCTTGAGCTTTTGCCGACCAGGGCAAACAAAGTGCCAGCAATAGCCATAGAAGTAGATGCTTTATCTTCATAATGTATAAATTTAAATAACAGTTGTTCAGTTGTTTAATAAAAAATGGCGCGCAAATATAGGGATAAATCTTTACATGACCATATTTTGGCAAAAAAAATCGCCGTTGGCTGGAGTCAACGGCGATTTTTTTACTGGTTTTTCTGCGCAAATGGAGCCATTTGCCTTAGGTACAATATAAAAAACGATAGTATGTAGCGCTTACTTTACATAAACACCACAAGCTATCGTTGAACAAGGAGCGGACTCCTTTTCCTTTCCCTAAAAGAGGAAACTATTAGTCTTCTTCGCGTTTCTTACCGATGAGGTAGGCAGCACCCAGGCCGAGCAACACGGCAACACCGCTGCCGAGAGGAGCTTCCTGGTCACCAGTAAGACCATGCTCACCACCGCCAGGAAGCATCGGGCCATCACCACGATTCTGCTGCTTATCGAATGAGACACCTCTATTCAACAAACCACCGTCCTGTGCAAAAGAACTCAATCCCATCGTAAGAACGATTGCTATAGTCAATGCTAACTTTTTCATTTCTCAGATATTTCAGTATTGATTAGTTGTTTCTTTATTCAAATTCAGGCTGCAAAAATAATACTTTTTTTAATATGCAGACACTTTTTTTTAATTTTTTTATTTTTTGCTTCTGGCTTCCGGCTTCTGGCCTCTGGCAACTGGCAGTTCCCTTGTTTTCAGGAGATTGCGGGTCTGCGCCCGCAATGAGGCCTGGGGAGCTGCCAGTAGCCAGTAGCCAATGGCCAGTAGCCAAACATTATTTCACGACCACTTTCTGGACCTTCACGTTGTCGCCGTTGATGAGGCGCAGCATGTAGACACCAGCGGCGCCGTTCACGCTGACATTGGTGCAGCCGTTGATGCTCTCGCTGCTGAGGATGCGACCCGTGACGTCGATCACCTGCAGCACGGCCTCACCATCGTTGTTGATCACAAAACTGCCGTTGCTGAAGAAGGCGAACGTGTCGCTGTCGTTGTTACCCGTGGCAAACACCAGCTTGAAGCGGTTGGAATAGTCGGTCGTCTTGGCCTCGAAGCTGTAGCTCGGCGTCTCGAGCAGGTCGACGTCGGCACCGGTCAGGTTGTCGATGAGGTGCAGGTACGCGAAGCTGACGTTTTCGCTGTTGAGGTCCAAGGTGTATCTGCCGTTCTTTTCAGCCTTGAATCTGACGGGCATTTCGCCTTGCTCTTCGGCGCTGGCCACGGCATAGTCGTTGCCGTCCACGGTCATATAGACCTTGGTGTGGCTCGGGTTGAGCTGGAGCTTGGGCAGCTTACGGCCTTGACCGAAGCGGACGATGGCGCGGTCGATGACTTTGTGATCTTGGCTGAGGTTGAGGACAACCTTTGAGCCGTCTTCGGTACGTGCATTGGTGCTGAAGGACAGGGTCTCGCCACTAGTTTCGGCGACGACGAAGATGCCTTCCATGGCCTGGATGCCTTGGGTGACGTCATCGTGAGGGATGATTTCGCTTCCGTCTGACTTCATCACGTAGTAATCGCGATCGATGTAGGCAGTCTTGGCGAAGGGGTTACCCACGAGGTTCCAGGTGGGGAAATCCAAGCCTGAGGCTTCGTCGGTGGTGGTCAACGTGACATCGCCGCTTCCAGTGTAGGCATGGCCTGCGAAGACCAAGTCGACAGTCTCGCTGTTGGCGTAGAGGTAACCCTTGCCCTTAACGAGGTTGAAGCCAGGATTAAAGGCTTCTCCTCCTTCCTTGTAAGTAATCCATTCCAATTCGCGAGCCTGGTCGAAGTAGTAGAGGTCGTAGTCTCCACTGACCATGTTATTCACGCCATCGGGCAAGATGGCGACCTTCGCAGGTTCGACCTCGCCGATGGGCGAAGCGATGAGGTAGAAGTTCTTACCATTACCTTCGGTAGAGTTGTAGCCGATGATGTGCTTGATATAGCCTTCGAGGGTGGTGAAGTATGCCGGTGCGCTCCAATTGTCGCAACCGTCACCCGTCACTTGCCACACATATTCGGTTTCAAACAAAAGGCCGTTGACATCGACGGTGGCCGCGTTGGGATTCACCGTTAACCAATCTTCGGTCTTATAGATGCCGAAGTTTTCCACGCAGAAGAAATACTGGTCGGTGCAGTCATAGTGGCGGATGGCGATGTAGCCCTGTTGTCCGTCGTAAGCGGTCAGGTCGATAACGCGTCTTTGATAGGTATTGTAGTCAGTGGTCTCTTCAAGCAAAGTAGTGGTAAAGTCGCTGACAGTATTACCCGTGGTCGACACGTACACGGCGAAATGCTCTTCATAATCGTTAGCATCCTGACCCTTCACCCACATTTCCAGGTAACCTCCGAGGTCGATCTGAGGCGTAATGAGCCAGTTGTCAGGAGTGAGGGCACCAATGTTATTGATATAAGATGCCGAGGCGACACAAGTGGTACCGTCCTGACCGACAGAAAACTGGAACCAATCGTTGCCGTCGCCATCGTTGTCGATGGTGGTCCAATCGGAAGGAACGCCTCTGTCAAAGCTTTCGTAGAAGATTTGCCCTCTGTATCTGACATTGTAGCTGTCCTGGTAATTCGACCAGCTGAGGGTGGCGGAATAGGGCGTGATGTCTTCGGCAGTCAGGTCGATAGGAGCCGTGCAACCCGAAGGCGTGGTGAAATCGATGGCTGACGACCAATCGCTTCCGCAGGCAGACTGCACCTGCACCTCATAGGTGGTTTCGGCAGTCAAGCCAGTGAGGGTAATACTGTTAGAATGAGCAGTGGCATATTGCCATGGGCCGTAAGTGTATGTATAGTTATAGGTGTAAACGCCAAAATCGTCAATGGCAACATAGTCTTTGGCCTCATCCTCGTGGACAATGGCAACGTAACCTGTTTGTCCGGCATATTTGCTCAAGTCGATGGTGACTTCTTCCCAACCAGCCGAAGACACGGTAGGTTGTGCGATCACCAAAAAGGTCAAATCATCAGTGCCTACACACACATCAACATGATCCAACCAAGCAGGGTAATTCTCTTTCAGATAGAATCTCACGACATTACCCAGGGTCGTTTGAGGCGTAACGAGCCAGTTTTTGACGCTGTGGTCGGTGCTTCCGTCATAGCTTCTTGACGAAGCATAATAACTGCCCGTGTAAGCTGAAACACCGGAAATGCTACGAATACCCCAGTCTGTGCTGGTGGAAGTGTAGACTTGGTTCGCGGTCTCCCAGTTGCTGCTGAGGGAACTTGTATTAAACTTATCTTCAAAACGGGTATTTGCCAAGGTTGCAGAAGCGATGGTCTTTGTCCTATAGCGCACATTGTATCCGTTGTCGGAATAGTCACCCCAGGTCAAATCGGCGGTCTTGGTGGTGATGTTGTCGGCTTCGAGGCCTCTAGGTCTGATGCAGCCGCCAGTGAAATTAATGTTATCTATCAACATATAGGACGGATAAGTGGAAGTGCCGGTACGGCCATACACAGCTATAACCACATATTTGGTGCCTCTTGGGAAAACTTCTGTGTATTCCTGATAGGTCGTGTTATGGGCAATCTCGATGGGATTCCAGCTTAAATGGCTGAGGTCTGGACCCCAACCCACGTAGAAGAACTGGTCACGGTTTTGGTTTGCAATCCTATAGTAGAACGACATCTCCATGGCCGATTCGCCATCAAATTCGGGAGAGATGAGGAACTGGTCCTGATCGTCGTCGAGACCGTTGATTCTAAGGCAGGTGCTGCCAGCGTACACGTTGCTGGATGACAAAAGCATATCCGAACCCGACATGGTCCAGCAGCCATACTCATCCACGCTTTCGAAGCCATTGAAGTGAGGCAGACTGACCACGCCGCAGTCGAAATCATGCGTGTTTTCGGTAACGACAATATCATCGATATAGAGATTGTACGACCCGGTTACTGTAGTGGTGCAGTGCACGACAACCCTTACACTTTGGCCGGCAAGTGCGGAACTCATACAGAATCCGGTCTTCTGGGCAAAAGATGTATTGGAATAAGAAGCAGTAGGAATAGCGTCATAATGCGTTGCGGTAGCCACAGCTTCTGCACTGGTCACATCGCTTGCCTTGACAAAGAATACCTCAAACGATTGATAATGAGTAGTGAACGAACCTTGAGTAGTGCGCTCATACAGGCTTACGCTGAGTGAACTCATAGATGAGCTTACAGTAAACGGAGCGGAGACCATATAGCAATCTGCAACATAATTGCCAGTAGTATACTGCGCGCTCTTAGACCCACTGTTCGCATAGCTGGAATTGGAATTAATCTTCCAGACGGGGCTGTTGCCAGTTTTGTAGCCAAACCAACCAGTGGCGGAATAGCTGGTGAGAATGTTTGTCATCCCTTCGAAGCTCTCATTCAGCAGCGTATTGGTGGCTCTGTCGCCGTCCTTGGAGGCAAGCTCACTCAGTGAGATTGTTGGCATCGAAAACAAATCGACGTCGTTCCTTTGCACTATGCCCCTTTGGGCGTTCATTGCCAACGGTGCGAAGAGAGCCGCCAGCATCAAGAGGGTAAATACTTTTTTCATTTCTTAACTCTTTGATTTTTAATTGTTTTACTGGTTATTTGATTGAAAAAATCGTATTCTTTGGACGCCAAAGATAGTGAATTAATTTACATGAAGGTGATTAATTTGAATAAAGTGTTGAAATAGTTGAAGGATAGAGGCAGTTGTTCAGTTGATCAGTTGTTCAGTTTGGAATGCTGAAATCGCAGATTCAGCGAAGCTAATGTTGAATGTGAAATGAGGAATGAGGAGTTGAGGATAACCTATTAATTAATAGTGAGGATGGGAGAGGGGGGAAAATGATTCCCTAGTTGCTCGATTCCGTTGCGAGACAAAAAATTATGTGTATCTTTGCGGTTGGAAAAAAGTCAAATTATAAGATAATGACAGCAATTGAAATGAAGTATTCCTTGTTCAAGGAGATAGACTCCATCGAGGACGAATCTGTTTTGAACAAACTGGCGGCTTTCCTAAAGAGCCTGATCACCGGGTCGGCCGACAAGACGTTTTCGGCAGAAGAAGAGGCTGAAATACCCGAGGCTGTTCGCAGGATGAGCGTCAAGACCGGATTGTCAGGACAGATAGACGCAAAGGAAGTCATGCACAAGCATTGGGAGGAGAAATATGGATAAGTTGTTTCTTGACACGAATGTGGTTGTTGATTTCCTTTGTGGCCGCGAAGGGTTTTATCTACCTGCCGCAAAACTGGTCACGAAAGGCTACAACAAAGAAGTTGAGCTTTGGTGTTCGACTCTTACGCTTTCTACGGCAAGTTACATTCTTGAAAAGAACCATGTCAAATACTCCCAAATCATTAATATGCTGACGGAATTTGTCAAAATTTGCCAGCTTTCCCCCATTGACCAGGAAGTGGTCGAATCGGCTTTGTCATCTGATTTTACGAACTTTGAAGATGCTTTGCAGTATTTTTCCGCTAAGAAGTGTGGAGTCGAGATAATCATCACTCGGAACAAGGAGGACTTCGCTCATTCCGGTCTCCCTGTTTGTCTTCCCACCGAGTATTTGGGGAAATAACAAGACAATTCTTTTTACTTATTACTTATTGATGCGCTTTTTCTCAAAGGTCGCAGGGGGGGCGTTTTTTTTACTGGAGGAGAGGCATTGGGGAATGCTGAAATCGCAGATTCAGCGAAGCTAATGGGAAATGCTGAATGGGAAATCAGGAGTTGAGAAAAGAGCCAACGTCAATCGACTAAGATTCGTAGGAATTCTTGGAGTTTCAACACACTAATCTTAGGAAAGGATATCTTCTCCAGTATATCAAAGTGCTTGTCATCGGAAACAATATAAGTAGCATTCGCAGCGAAGGCACAATCTACAAATTTGTCATCATCATGGTCGGCTTCAATAAGCCTCCATTTAAAGTAGGCGTCCACAAATTCAACATTCTTGCTTTTCAGGAGCAGCGATACGACGTTTCTGGCCACCTCTGCTGAAGTTTTGTGCCCTATGATTTCTTCGTATTCCTCAAGAATGTCGTTCGTCAGACACAAAACATACTGGTCCGTTTGGAGTCCTTTCCATACTGGATAATACTGGCTATGCCTCGACAGCGAAGCCACTAAGCAATTCGTGTCAAGCACTATTTTCCTCCGCTCAGGCATTGTAAGGAGTTCTCAGGTGTTCTTTCAATGTTTCATTTATCTTTTCCTCGCTCCACTTGCCTTCATCCCAAAGCCTGTCCATTTCCTCATCTACTTTCCGTGCATAATATTCACAGACAAGGTCATTCAGTTCCTTCACTTCTTCCTCTTTGGTGAAATGCGCTAAAAGCCTGAGGAAATCCATTTGTGCCTGATTCAATCCTAAGTTTTGGGTCATCTCTTTGCAGTTTTGTGATATGTATTTGCAAAAGTACTACTTTTTTCTCAAAGGTCGCAAGGGGGGGCGTTTTTTTGACTGGCGGAGAGGCATTGGGGAATGCTGAAATCGCAGATTCAGCGAAGCTAATGTGGAATGTGGGTTCAAAGAAAACAACATCGGCGGCAAAAGGCGCTTACTTGCGTAAGTTCCCTTCGCCGCCGATGCTGGCTTTTGGCCTGTTGCCTTCTGGCTCATGGCTTGCCCTCACGTAGGGGCGAGCCATAAGCCATAGGCCATAAGCCATTGTTACTTCACAACCACTTTCTGGACCT
>JAFRRE010000186.1 GCA_017428285.1 Bacteroidales bacterium
ACCCAACGACATGCTATTACTCCCAGAGGCGACGGCTCTCAGCCCGATGGCATAGGTGTTTTGTTGGGTGGCTTGTGAAGCATAACCGAAGGCAAAAGCGTTTTGCTCCGAAGCAATCGATAGATTACCTCCGGCAAATGAGTTCTGCCCGGTGGCATTGCAGTTCGTTCCTATATTGGAGGCGACCTGAAGTGCGGATGACTGCCCTCCGGACACGTGGATGCCGATGTTGCTTTGAAGTTGGGCCCGCAATGCAGGAAGCAGCCCGGCAAAAAGCAGGGCAAGGAGAAAGATTTTTTTCATTTTTTTATTGTTTTTTGTGGTTTACATTCAATTTGTCACGGTGAATTCTCCGTAGTACTCGTCGCCGTTGGAGAGGGTGAAGGTGACAACGTAGTCACCGGTGTAGGTGATGTAGGCATTGTAGCCGTTGGGAGTATAAATGTCCATCAGATCGACCGTGTCCCCTGTGTCCGTAGTGACCTCTATTTGGACTTGTCCCAAGTTGTCGGTGAAGACCACAGAGAGCGCATGGCAATTAATAGGCTTTTGCTTTTGGGGGTTGATAATTAAAAGCAAAGCTATGATGAACACTAAACGGAGTCAAGAAAAATTGTATTTGGTTTATTTGGTTTTTTAATTTAACAACTTGATTATCAATTCATCAAAAAACCATGAAGAACTACCGAAATGCTGTCGTCGGTGTTGAAAAACCCTTTCAAACGCTTTTCCCGCTCCCAAACAGTGCGATAGGAAAGTTGCATCATGACAGCGATTTGGGGATTGTCCAATCCCAGAAGACATAAATCAAAGTATAGGAAATCCTTTTCTCTAAGATTTGGATAAAGGTTCCTGAGTTTTTCGAACAACTGGCCAAAATGGCGATTGGCGGCTTCTTTCAATTCGGCCTTTTGTACTTTGGTCAGGGCGATGTCGGAGTATGCAGAGAAGGGTATGTTGGATTTAATGGGGTTCTTCTCGTCGTTGCAAACCTCAAGAATGTGACGACAAATGGACTCCTCCTCGTATTTCATTTCGGTATTTATATGGATTGGAAGAGGCGTTGATACTTTTGTCTTGTTTTCCCGCTCTTTCTTCAAGGCCTCGTTGCTCTCTCTTAATCGTCCAGCCATAGCCTTTTGCTTCGCTTCATGAGCCTGACGCTCCTCCATGATTTGTTTTTCAAGACGCTTCTTTTTTCTTTTATTCGCAAAATAGCGGAAAGCGAACGCCATGGTTATAACAAGGAGACCGCCGATAGCAATTCCTATCCTTTTCAAGCGGTCATACGTAGTTTTTTGGTATTGTTTTTCCTGCCTTAGATGAAGATAATCGTTGTACTGTTTCGACAAAAGCGACTTCAACGTGCTTTTGTTTTCATTTTCATTGGCAAAAGGAACTAAAAAGTTAGCGAAATATGATGATTCGTCTCTTTTTTTGACTTGGCATATCTCCACCAGCCATTCCGCGGCTTGTTTTCTGGAATCGGTACTGGGTGATTCGTCAAACACCATGGTTAAATACTTCCAGGCTGAATCATATTTTTTCTCTTCGTAATAGATCTCACCGATGCTCAGACATCCTGAATAAAACTCTCTATCACTTTCCGACAAATCCAACAAACGATATAATTGTGTAAAGGCTTGTGTTTCATCACCAGTCTTTTTGTAAGCTAAAAACGCTAAATGTCCAGAAGTAATTCTATAGTTGAGATTGTTGGTATCTGCTAATACTTCCAAGGCTTTATGATAATAATAACCAGCAGAATCAATTTTATCCAGCATATCATAATGTGCACCTATCTCATCCAATATCCAAGATAAATGCCATGGCTCAGCATCGTATTCATCATAGTAGATCAAGGATTGCTTTCCGAAATAGATCGCTTGTTCGTGAAGGTATTGATCGGAAAACAAACCACAAAGATGCGTATTGAGCAGCGCCATAAACTTCGCCTTATACCCTACCAAGTCCTTTTCGGTGAAATGCTCTTCCATAATTTCCAGGGCATTGAGATACTGCTCACAAGCTTGCACAACACTATCTATCTCGTAGTAGCCCACGCCGTTCATATAATGGCAACGGGCAGACAGGAACGGGCTATCCAAGGAGTCATAATAAGCCATGGCCTTCAGCAACTCGGGGCGGTTAAATTGGTCGAAATAGTTCTTGTAAAGCGCCTCGGAAAGGAGCAATTGATAATAAGGATCCTCTTTCGGAGAGGCCTGCAACTGGACTAATGCGCTGTCGGGACGGGACTGCATCAGGCTGTCGATGGCCACCAATTCCGATGTTAGAGACGCGCCATGGCACGTCTCTACAGGACGATGACAGGCCGCCAGCACCAAAAACAAAATTGCCCCTATAAAACACAAAAGTTTCATAGGGGCAAAGATAATAAAAAAATCCCGCCATCGCTGACGGGATTATTGAAAACATACCATTGACCGTTGTGCGGGGATGATTGCTTCGTAGGGATGAAGGATCTTTACCAATTAAACATCAGAGTTCCCATAATGGGACGGTTGATATAGACTGGATAACCCAGCACCTGGGCGGTATAGTCTTTTTTGAAATGGTTTATCAAGCCATAACTCGTGGAAAGTTTGAAAGTAAGGTCATTGTGTGTGATTCCGATGCCATAGTTAAACGACAAGCCTATCCAGTGCCATTGGGAGGAACCGCCTGACATGGGACTGCCGAAAATAAAAGTGTCACCTCCCACGGAACCGCCACCCTTGCGAAATACCACGAAATCGAGGCTAGGGCCAGCAAACAAAAGCAATTCGGTAGTAGTTCCGAGCTTATCGTGGTACTGCATCATGACAGGTACTCGCAGCGTTAAATCGTCAACCCAGATGTGGAGTTGGTTGCCATAATCGTCCAAACCTGAGTAATAAGGTCTGCTGTATTCAGCCCAAATACCGGTCACAATGCCTAAAGGCGTTTTGTTGATTTTTCTCTCGTATTCGAAATTCACACTGGCTCCAAACGCCATGGTACCTTGCTCAGCGATAAGATAAGACATGGAAACACCGTTGCATTGGAACGTCTTTCCCATCAAGCTGG
>JAFRRE010000187.1 GCA_017428285.1 Bacteroidales bacterium
CTCGTTCTCGAGACCGATGTCATCCAAGTCGCCGAACCACTCGCTGCCGTCAAACTCCGTCATGTTATCCTCAGACTGGATTTCCGTAGCGTTCTCGCCAATCGATGCCTTCAGCATGTCAAGCATCTCGACTGGATCCTCAATCGCAAGGTATGTGCTGATCAGGTTCCAACCGGCGCTCAGCTCGATGGTCTGGGTGACACCAACAGCTTCTTCAAACTTGAAGCCATCGACGAACAGGTAATATTGATAATTGGAGGCATAGTACAAAGCCACATACTTGGTTCCAGCAGGAAGTGTGGTCTGATATTGCAGCCACTCATCTGTGTTGGTGGCTTCAATAGCATCGATCATCTCAAATTCATCGAGGTCATCGGTAGTTAGGGAATAAAGCACATAGACTTCTTCCGTTCCGCTTCCGTAGACTCTATAATAGAACTCAAAGGCCACTTGGGCATCTCCAGAGTTCAGTTCAGGCGACATGAGAACTTGGGCATATGAATCGGCTTGATTATACGACGAGAACACGAAACCCCAGTCACCTTCATAAGCGGCAAGGCCTTCAATTTCTTGATCGGTAATATTTATGCGACCAAGTATATTTACAGAATTTGCAGCCATCACGCTCCAGCAGCTCAGGTCATCGGCAGTCTCAAAGCCATATTCGTAAGGCAGGTCGAAGGCTTCGCATTTGGTAGTGACATAGCCACCTATCCACGAGCTGGTGCCATCTTCGCGGCAGTTGGTGCGTACTGCCACTTGGTATTCGGTGCCTGGTTCAAGATTGTCGAAAGTGTAAGTGTAACCATCGTAACCTTCAACGATGATTTCACCATCTAGTGCGATATCGAAGGCCTGAGCCTCGGAGACCCAACTCAGCGTGATGTAATCGATACCAACTTCCACACTTGGGCTGGTAGGAGCCTCGCAGAGAGCAGTGGTCCAGAAGGTGTCGTGCATCCATTCGCTGTATTCACCGCCGCCGCAGTTGGCGCGCACCTGAACTTCGTATTCGGTTTCAGGATTCAGACCCGTGATGGTGTAGGAATTTGTGGTAGAAGTTGCTTCTGTCCAGTCAGGAATTGGCGTAGCACTAGGCTGATTGACAACGATGTCGTCAACAAGCAGAATGAACTGGTCAGTGCAGTCGAAGTGGCGGATAGCCACATAACCCTCGCCTGTGTAGGCGCTCAGGTCGACAGTGTATTCATACCATGTGCCTTGGGCGCGGTTACCACTGCGGGTTGTACCAGGCTTGGCCTTGGCACCTGTACCCTTGGCAGTCATCGTCCACTCTTGGATGGTGGTGAAGGCTGAAGGATCAGTGTTGTTTGTGGTTGAAACGGCCACACCGAAGTGTTCTTCAGGATAGCTTGCATCCTGAGCGCAAGCCCAGAAGGTGATGCTGCCTCCCAAGTTGATTTTAGGCGAAACAAGATAGTTGTCGGGAGTCAAAGCACCAGTTACATTAGAGTATGAACCAGAGCAAATCATATCGTTTGAACTGTTATTGCCACTACCGGCAAGGCTACTACCTGCGACAAGGTAGACACCGCCAATTTCAGAGCCAAGCACCCAAACATATCCATCACCGTCGGCATCAATGTTTGTCCAGCCTTGCATTGCGCTGTTCTCGAAGTCATTGCTTGGTTCGTAAACCATCTCACGATACCAAATGTCGAAGTTGTCGTTCTCTGAAGTCCAGGTAAGGTCTGCGCTTTGGGCGGCGGGAACGATAGTCAAACCACTCGCGTAGCAGTTAGGCATTTCGTCATATTCGAAGGTGGTCTTGGGGAGGAATTGTTGGAGGCTGAGAGCCTTGGAGCTTTCATAGCCGCCAATGGCGGTGTTCGTTTCTTGGGTGACACCATACCAATTGCAGCTACTATACGAACCCGAAGTGGTTTCAAGAATACCAATCATCAGGTTGCCGCCCATATATTGATAAGGTGTAGTCAATTCAACCACCATCTGATTATTGACGATGGCGAGGGAGCCTGCATTCCTGACTTTTGTCATAGTGGCCCAATCTACCAATGTGGCAGCATCGAAAGCAGTGTAGTCCACTTCGGCTACATAGACTTCAAATTGGGCACCAGTCCAAGACACATTTGCATTGCTGGCGTAGAAGGTCATCTTTTGGATGAGCTTGCCAGTCATGGCTGTCAAGTCAGCGGCAGGAATGATGAACTGGGTCTTTGTATAGCTATCAACCCACAAACCATAAACAGGCACAAAGCCGTTGGTGTTGGTGCCGTCGTTCACGGTGATGGACAACGCATCGGTAGGAACGAAGCTTACGGTGTTGCTATAAGTGCTATAACCGTCTTCTCCGCCACAGTTGGTCTTCACGCGGGCATAGTAAGTGATCTCGGGAGTGAGGCCCTCAAGTGTCGTGGAAGGCGTGTTTGCTACATTGACAACGCGGAAGTCCTCAAATGCTGCATCGATGCTATATTCCACTTCCCATTCGGTGGCGGTGCCGTTCTCGGTCCAAGCCAGTGCGGCCACGGTGCCATCACCGGGGGTAAGGGTCACTGTCAGAGCTGTAGGAGCGGTGCAAGCCACGGTGGTGGTGAAGCTGACAGGGTTGGTCCATTCACTGTAGGTTCCGCCGCAGTTGGCGCGAACCTTGGCGGTGAAGGTCGTTTCAGCGGCGAGACCAGTGAAGGTGTAGGTGGGCTCGGTCACGTCAATGGGGGTTTCTTCTCCCAGCTGAACCTGCCAAGCGGCAGCATCGCTGGTCCAACTGATGGTGGCAGTGTGAGCCGTCACATCGGAAGCGGCAAGGCCTGTAGGTTTGGCGCAGTCGGGGATGTAGTCGATGCTCACGTTGTCGATGTGCAGGTTGTTGTCGCCGTTGGTTTCGGTGGATTCACCATAGAAAGCCACAATGACATTCTGGCCGGCATAACTGCTCAAGTCAATGGCAACGGCTTCACCGGCAGCATTGTTGGTAATGTTGTCATACACATACTCCGAACCGGCATTGTCCCACTGACGCAAGACGTTCCATGTGGCCATGTTGTCGGTGGAAATCAGCACAATAAACTTGTCGTCAGGCTGACCACCAGCAGTCGGGCTTGCATTACTGCCAGAAGTATAAACGGTCAATGCCAAGTCGAAGGTGAGTTGGACGTTGTTTTCCATCATCACAGCAGGCATGACCAACCATCTTTGGTAATTACCATAGATATTGACGCGGGCATGGTTGTCGAACACGTTGTTGCCTGTACCGAAGCTCCAGCCGTAGGTGGCAGCTTCAAGTGTAGCTGTACCATTTGCCAGCAGGCCAGTGTACAAGCTCCAGCCCGTAGGGATGGCGGCGCCGAAAGGCTCAACCAGCGGGATGCCGAACATGGTGGAGAAGCTTAAGCTTTTCCAACCGCTGGTTTGGTCGCCGCACACGCTCTGCACTCTGTACTGGTAAGCAGTGCCAGGGGTGAGACCGGTCAAGTTGGCGGTGGTAGCGGTGGTGTTGGTCAGGTAAGATGTCCAATCCGCAATAGTACCACCTTTGTACTCAACGTTGTAAGTGCCGCTGCCGCCGGTCCAGGTGAGGGTGGCGCTGTTGGCGGTCACGTTGGAAACCTCAAAGGTTTCTGGCTTTTCGCACACAGGGCCGCTACCAGCAGTGATTTCCATCTGGATGTTCGGGCGGTTGGCTTGTATGGAGCTAGGCACCGTGCTGGTGGTGTAAGGACCAGCAGAGTCGCTTTGGGTGTAGCGGGCCATGGTAGTAGTCGTAGCTGTGCCTTGCCATGATTGGCCGCTGAAGTAGTAGAGATAATCCTTGATGCAACCAATCAGCAGGCTCGATGTTCCGTCGTAGGCAAACGGGGTGTCAAGGTTGATGGTTACCCAACCCGCTGTTGTGGTAACGGGAAGCGTTCCACTGAATACCATTTCGGCATCGGCAAGGCTGATACCAGTAGAAAGGTCTTCGGCATCAACGTTTGCCATGTAAACAGCAAGCGGGATGTCCTTGGCAGCAATGCCCATGTAGTAGAAGCTAATGCTGCTAATGGTACCCGCCATTCCAATCTCCTCGGCAGTGTAGAGCTGCTCGGTGATGGAGTAGTTGTAGTACGTACCAATCGGGTTGGTGTTGCTTGTAGCAGTACCTTCTCCAATCGTCACAGTCGTCTGTGCGTTCGCTGCCCACGGCACCAATAGCGCGAAAAGCAGCAAGAAAAGTAATGACTTTCTTTTCATTGTGATTTGAATTTAGGTTAATAATTAAGTTAATTGTTTAATTTGGTGTTTTTAATTTGTGTTTTGTTGTTGTCTCTGTTTTTGTCTGTTTTTTGTCTCTGTTTTTGTCGTATTTCGATTTAAGGATTTAATATTTAATGATTTCTAATTTCAAGATTTGGCTTTCAGCTGTCAGCAATCAGCTATCAGCCCGGTGAGACCCAAGCTGAATGCTGACTGCTGATGGCTGATGGCTTTGTTCATATTTTAGGATTTAAAGATTTAACTTTGTTGAATGCTTCGCAGTTCTATTTTCAGGATTTGAGATTCATTGGTTTTGTTGTTGGGGCATCATCTTCGAGCCTATCTTGATGATTTCGTCGGCGAGGCGGAAACCTTCGTCGCACACGGCCTTGCTTTGGTTGCCGTCGTAGCTCATGGCGATGTGCATGGTGGTGTAGCCATCGTTCACAAGAGCCAGGAGTTTGCGGTCGCGTTGTGCCACGGCCTCCTTGTAGTCCTTGATGTCGGGATGCGGGCGGCGCTTGGTCTTCACGGGGAACAGGGCGTCCAACAGAACCAGCATACCTGTCCAAAGGAAGTGTCCTGCCGACTTCACATACTTGCGGTCGCCGTAACGTTTCAAGTCGCTATCATATTCGCCGTTGTCTATTAGCGTTTGCTTGGCGTTGTCGACGTAGCGTTGGGCTTCTTCTATGGTACTTTTCTTTTCCATGGTTGGTGTCGCTTGTGTTTCCTGTGGTTGTGTTGCTCCGAAACCTTGCTGAGCTTGTTCGGAATCAATGGAATACGTCCATTCGGTGTAGATGGACGCACTTATGGGATTGATGCTGTGATATTTATCTTAACTATTTGATTTATAATTGTTTAACATTGTTTAATTATGTTGGCATCGGTGCATAATTATACACTAAGCCGACTGCAAAAATAGTTTTTTTTTCAATACGAAATTGATTAATTTGAAAAATATAAGATTTTTTTTGCAGGGGCAAAAAAAGATTCGAAGTAGAGCGGGAGTTTAAACGAAGCAAATCGAAGATTAGCTTCGCTGAAATCGCAGATTCAACGAGTTAATGCAGAGCATTTCGACGTAGTCAATCCAATGTAGACCGGACTTTGGCCTCGCTTCGCGTCATTGCGAGGCACGAAGCAGTCCAGTGAAGACCGGACTTTTAACCCGCTTCGCGTCATTGCGAGGCACGAAGCAATCCAATGAAGACTGGACTTTAGACGCGCTTCGCGTCATTGCGAGGCACGAAGCAATCCAGAGAACTAGCTTGATCCCGTGGATTGCTTCGTCGTTCCTCCTCGCAATGACGCGAAGCGGGAGTCCGGCGCGAAGCGACGCATACAAGGCCGACATTTGTTGGGCTTTGCCTCCACACGCGCTTTGCGTCACTGCGAGGAACAGAGCAATCCAATGTAGACCGGACTTTGAACGCGCTTTGCGTCATTGCGAGGCACGAAGCAGTCCAGTGAAGACCGGACTTTTAACCCGCTTCGCGTCATTGCGAGGCACGAAGCAATCCA
>JAFRRE010000188.1 GCA_017428285.1 Bacteroidales bacterium
GCGCGGAGAAAAACTTGCTCTGAGGCGTTCTTTAGAATCGGCTCATAGGCAGAGGGGTTAATTTCCATTTTACTAACAATTTGGTTATCTATACTTTGCTTAGTATTTTTTGCCCATGGTATGGTCAAAGATTTGCCCATGATTTGCCCATGAGATTTAAAATACATGCAAAAATACATATAATTGATGATATATGCAAGTATTTGATAAAGAAATAATTAAATAAAATACTAAGTAGCTGATATAGTGGAAAAAGTGGAAATTTATGCTTTGGGAGCAGGGGGTCGAAGGTTCGAATCCTTTTGCCCCGACTTGAAAATCAAGGAGTTACAAGGGTTTGTGACTCCCTTTTTTTGTCCTTTTCAGAAATCAGGACACAAAAAGGACACGCTTTTTCGAAACATCTCCTATCGCTTTCCTATACTTTTTAGTAACTCCCCAGCCAAAAAGGACACACTTTTTGGACTGATTCAAAAAATGCCGCCCTCGAAGGGACGGCATCACGCAAATAAGTTGCTCATTGCTTTTCAACGAAAAGTTTTTATCTTTGCAAACCCTAATGACAAAGACACATGCCCACCTACAATATCATCGGCGACATTCATGGGAGAGATGCCTGGAAGCAACTCGTTGACGATAACTGCATCAATGTTTTCGTCGGTGACTTCTTCGACCCCTACGAATATTTTCCTATCGAGACAATGGAACGCAACTTCCTGGAGATCACTGGATATAAGCAAGAACACATGGACAAAGTGGTACTACTCTACGGCAACCATGACATGTGTTATCTCCCCGATGTCTTCGAACGTACCAACCGTTATGACCGCACGAATGCGATAAGGATCCGACAACTATTCGAGACCACAAAAGAGTTGTTTTACGGTGTCGCCTACCCCATCGGTGACGACTACCTTGTCAGCCACGCGGGAGTCACTTACCAGTGGAAAATGAAATACCTGCCGAAGGTGGAAGACATCAGACCGACTCACATGGCATGTGCCATCAACAACCTATGGAAGCGCGACAAACGTCCGTTCACGTTTTTGCCCAACGACAACGGGTTTGACTACCATGGCGACGACCCGCATCATTCCCCCCTATGGGTACGCCCTAATTCGCTATGCCTTGGTAATCTTTACAATGGCACCTATGTCAAGCAGATTGTAGGTCACTCAAAGGTGAAAGAAATCGCCGAGATAGTTGGAGGCATCATCATGGTGGATTGCTTGGATACGGTGACCCAATCCTACAAGGTGGAGCACCCATAACGAGAAGGGGAAAAAGGACAAAAAAAAGGAACGACTTATGCCGTTCCTTTATTCGTTTACAAGAATTACGTTTAAGCTTCCGTCAGGTCGACGATAGCGGCCTCGGGAGCATTACGCTTCACTGATGCGATACCGTTTTTCATGGTAGTCTCGCTGGCGTACATTTGGCTGGTGCCAATGACTTGGTCATTGGTGGCCATCAAGTTGAAGAAAGGTTTGCCATTGCTGGACACCTTCACCTCGAAACGTTTATCGTCCTGGCTGTTTTTCTTGACAGATTCGACGCCGTTGAGGCACGAAGCCTTGGTCTTGTAGCCTTGGCTGGTGAGGATGACTTGGCCATTGGTGGCCTTCAGGTTGAACTGGAACTCGCCGTTTTTCCTGCTTGTGATTTCAAATTTACCCATAATTATCTGTTTTAAAGGTTGGTTTTCGCTGCAAATATACATTTTTTTCTTCGCTCCAAACAAAATTTGGATTTTTTTACTGCAATCTCGCCAGAAGCTCGTCGCGATAGCTGGCACCCACCGGCACCTTGTTGCCCGCCACCGTCACGTCGCTCTTATCAAGGTCTTGTATGTGCTTGAATGAGACGATGTAAGACTTGTGGACACGCACGAACTTATCCTTGGGTAGTATCTCCTCCAAATCCTTCAAGGCGAACAAGGCCGTGATGCGGCGCTGCGTAGTGTGGAAGGTCACATACTCATGCTGCCCTTCAATGAAGAGCAAGTCATCGTAATTGATTTTATACAGTTTGTAGTCGGCCTTTACAGTGATGAAGTCATTCGACTCGCTGATGGTGTCAGCTGCGGGCTTCTGAACGCCCATCACCTTTTGCTGTTCAGTGCCAATGGCCTTGTTGATGGCTTGGATGAAACGGGGAAAGTCGAACGGTTTGAGCAGATAGTCGACCACCGAGAGATTGAAAGCATCGACTGCATATTCGGAATAAGCCGTGGTAAAAATAATGGCGGGCCTGTGTTCCAAACTTTTAGCCAAATCCAGACCTGTCAAGTCGGGCATCTGGATGTCAAGAAACATGATATCGACCTGATGATCCTTCAAGACATTCATGGCTTCGATAGCATTGGAGCAGGTGGCCACCAGTTGCAACGACTCCACCTTCGACACATAGTCCTGCAGAAGCTTCTGTGCCAGATACTCGTCATCAACGATGATTACATTGTATTTTTCTTTTGTGTTCATATTTCTATCTTAACTTTATATATCCCATTATCTTGTTGAATGTCAAATCTATAGTCTTCACCATAGTGCAGCATAAGACGCTGTTGAACATTGATCTGCCCAATGCCCGACTTCTTCTCTCCCACCCCATTGCCGATATTCGTGACGACATTGGGCGCTATGGTATTCACGGCTTCGAAACGGAACACATTGCCTTTCTGATAAATGCCGATGTGCACAAAGCCCTCGGGATGCGTCTCCAAGCGGCTGTATTTGAAACAGTTCTCAATGATAGGCTGCAAAAGCATGGGGGCAATCATGAAATCCTCTTTCTCGACATCCTGTTCAAACACCACATCGCGCTGGCCCGCCATACGCATCATGTGAAAGTCAATGAAATTCTCTACATATTTGATTTCCTTGCTCAACGGGATCATCTCCGCCTGGCAATCAACGAGAACATAACGCAGCATCTCGGACAACTTCAGCACACCATCGGCAGCATTGTCATCGTGGGTGTACACCATGGAATAGATGTTGTTTAAGGCGTTGAAGAGAAAATGCGGGTTGATTTGTGACTTCAAGTAACGCAGCTCCATATCGAGTTTCTCGCTCTTCAGCTGGTCGGAGATGACCTTTTCCTCATTCTCCTTGCGTTGGTAGTAGAAAATCAACACAATGGCGTAGATGGTGATGAACCAAACCAGACGCACCATGAAGACCACAAACAGCGAAGGGAAACTGAAGATCTCCTCAAAGGATCGTTCTACGATAAAGTGGACGAGGACACTATCAATTGCGGTAAAGGTAGCCGCCCAACTAGGGAGCACCAAAATGGAAAGCAAGATGAAAAGCACCACCCTGTTGCGCTTCAACAAAAGCTCAATCAACACCTTGTTGGTCAAGACCACCAACAGATAGGCCATACCCACAAAACCCAGAGAACTGACCGTTCTGAAGAGGTAGTTGCCGTTGGAATGCACCATGAAAAAGATGATGAAAAGCACAATCCAGACAACGCCATACTTATAGAGGCGCTCAAGTAAGCCCAGATTGGCTGTTGGAAAAGTCGGCAAGGTCCTTTTCTTCATTGCATCGGATTTGAATTGCAAAGATAGGAGGAATCCCGAAAACAACAACCCCTTTCCAACGAAAAAAACAAAAAAAGGAGAAAGAGACATAACCTTTATTTTGGTCGACAAAAACCGCGTTTTGGTTGAAGTGTCAGCCAAATTGGAATAATTTTCTTTAAAGGAGCAAAATAAAACGGCGAAATCTACGTCTACGCAACACAATTATTGCTATTTTTGCACCTTTATTAATTAAAGCATCTGCAGACAGATAAAATTCCCATGAAGAAACTGGTTATTAGAATATTAACTTTCACCATGATACTCATCGGTCCGATGGTTTTGAAGGCACAAGAGGACATTTCGACAAGTTCAACAGCCCTTCAACTCACATTGGACCAAGCCCTGGAGATTGCCCTTTCGGAGAGCAACACCATCAAGATTGCCGACATGACAGTGGAGAAGACCGGCTACGCGAAAAAAGGCAGTTATGCTTCGCTCTATCCCAATGTCAACATCAACGGTTCCTACCAGCGCACCTTGCAGAAACAGGTGATGGTGATGGACATGGGGGGCCAGCCGATGGAGATCAAGGTGGGTCGCGACAACAACATCAGTACATCGGCCTCTGCCAGCATGCCATTGGTGAACGCCTCGCTATGGGAAAGCCTGAAACTGTCGGGCATGGATGTGGAGTTGGCTGTGGAACAGGCCCGTTCATCGAAAATCGGCATGGTGAAACAAGTAAAGCAAGCCTTCTACGCAGTGCTTCTCGCGCAGAAGTCGCTCGACGTAGTGACGCAGGTATACGTAAACGCCCAGAAGAACTATGAAAAGACCGAGCAACGTTTCAATGTGGGCAAAGCCTCGGAGGTAGAGCGTCTGCGCGCCCAAGTCACGATGATGAATGCCGAGCCCAACGTATCGAGTGCCGAAAACGCTGTCCTTTTGGCCACTTGGCAGCTGAAAGCCGTCATGGGCATCGACCTCGACACCGATGTGGAGGTGGTCGGCGACCTGAACGACTACACCCAACAAATGCTGGCCCCTTATGTTTCGGAAGATGACTTAAGCAACAACAGTTCACTCGTTCAACTCGACATCCAGAACCGCATGCTCGAGTCGACTATCCGAATGCAGAAAAAACAATACCTCCCCACCCTTGCCGCCAACATCAACTACAACTACAGCGCCATGGGCGACGACAAGTTGAGTTGGTTTCCCTCTTCGACTGCGGCATTAAGCCTCAGCATCCCGGTGTTCGACGGTTTCCAAAAGCACTTCAACATCAAGCAAAGCCAAGTCAACAAGAGCATGCTGGAGCTGCAACGCGAAGACGTTGAACGCAACCTGCGCATCGGCATCCGTAACTACAACGACCAGATGGCGCTCTGCATCAAGAACTACGAGGCAGCCAACGCCACTGTGGCCATTGCACAGAAAAGCTACGACATCTCCGAGAAGATGTACGAAGTAGGCAAGGCTACCCTTGTGGAACTCAACGACGCGCAACTGGCTTTGCAGCAGGCGCAACTCACGCAAGCCCAAGCCGTCTACAACTTCATGGTCGCAAAGGCATCGTTGGATGAATTAATTGGAAAAGAATAAGCTGCTATCCCCGTTGAAGAAGATTGCGTTCCGTTTTCACGGAATGGCAGTCCGCAATGACTCCCGAAGAAAAGCAGCCAGAATCAATTTGATAATGAAAACAAAATACTAATCAATGAAATACTTCAAACTCTGCATCATCGCCATTGCCACAGCCGCATTTATGACGGCATGTGGACAAAAAGACAAGACTAACACAACGGCTCCGACGGGTCAAGATGCCCAAAAGGCCGCTCCCGTCGTCAGCGTTGTTACGGCACAAGCCGAAGACGTCGACATCACCAACACCTTCACCTCCAATGTCGAGCCTTATGCCACGAACAACATCGTGTCGCAGACGGCAGGTCGTATCGTAAGCATCAAGGTAGAAGTGGGCGACAAAGTACGCAAAGGTCAGCTGTTGGCCACGATGGACGATGTCAACCTCGCCAAGACCCGCATGCAATACGTCAACGACTCGACCGAGTTGGCACGTCTCACGGAACTATACAACATCGGTGCTGTGGCACAAGCCGACTACGACATGGCCAAGCTTGCCCTCAACATCACCAAGAAGACCTATTACAACCTGGCTGAAAACACTTACCTCCGCAGCCCCATCAATGGCGTGGTAACCGCCCGCAACTATGACAAGGGCGACATGTACAGCATGACGCAACCCATCTTCGTCGTTCAGCAAATCCAACCCGTCAAGATGCTCATCAACGTGTCGGAAAGCCTATTTACCAACATCAGCAAGGACATGGAATTTGAAATCACCGTAGAGGCATATCCTGGAGAGACCTTCCAAGGCAAGGTGAACCTCATCCACCCCACCATCAGCGCCTCAACCCATACCTTCCCCGTCGAGGTCATTTGCCAAAACGCCGACCAAAAGCTGCGCCCAGGTATGTTTGCCCGTGTGACAGCCAACTTCGGTACCAATCACCATGTAGTCGTCCCCGACGGTGCCGTAGTCAAACAACAAGGTTCGGGTGAGCATTTCATCTATGTGCTGCAACCTGACGGCACAGTGAAATACCAACTTGTGGAAGTCGGCAAGCGCCTCGGCAACAGATATGAAATCATCAGCGGCATCAACGAAGGCGACAAGATTGTCACTGAGGGACAGGTGAGGCTTAAAGATGGTGTTTCTGTTACTGTTAAATAATTGCGGAATGATGAATGCTGAATTGAGGCGAAACCCTGCATCGCATTACGACATTCCACATTTATAATTCATAATTCAACGAATATGAGTCTACAAAGAACAGCAGTCAATAATCCGGTGACGACAGCCTTGATATTCGTCGCCATCGCCATTTTCGGCATCTTCTCCCTGATGAACCTCTCCATCAACCAGTTCCCCAACATGGAGACCAACTTCATCATGGTGATGACCTCCTACCCAGGCGCTAGTGCCGCCGATATTGAGACGAACATCTCCAAGACCTTGGAGAACACCCTCAATGCCGTGCCCGACCTGAAACACCTCTCCTCTACTTCGCGCGAGAACACTTCGGTCATCTCCCTCGAATTCGAGAGTGGCATCGACATCGAGACCGCCACAAACAACGTGCGCGACAAGTTGGACATGGTGCGAAACTACCTGCCCGACGGCTGCACCAATCCCGTCTTGTTCAAGTTCAACGCCGAGGACATGCCCATCATGCTGCTCAGCGTCACAGCCGATGAAAGCCTCAACGCCTTAGACAAGATCATCGACGACCGCATCACCACGCCCTTGGCGCGTGTGAGCGGCGTGGGCACCGTGTCGGCCAACGGTGCACCGATACGTGAGATTCAGGTCTACGTCGACCCCAACAAGCTGGAGGCCTACAACCTGACTTTGGAAAGCATCTCCAACACCTTAGCCACCGAAAACCGCAATGTGCCAGCGGGTTACATCGACATCGGTTCGAACAGCTATAGCCTGCGCATCCAAAAGGAATTCACCTCCGCCAAGGAGATGGAGGACATCGTGGTAGGCACACGCGGCAATGCGCCCGTCTATCTGCGCGACGTGGCCACCGTCATCGACGGCTCAGAGGAACGCATCCAGGAATCGTACAGTAACGGTCGCCAGGGTGCCATGATCACCATCCAGAAGCAGACCGATGCCAACGCCGTCGACGTCATCAAAGGCATCAAGAAACAACTGAAAGTCATCGAGCCTACGCTACCGAGCGATGTAAAAATCGGCATCATCGTCGACAGCTCCACCAACATCACCAACAGCATCACCAGCTTGGAGCACACCATCCTCATCACCTTCCTTATCGTGATGCTCATCGTGTTCATCTTCTTGGGACGTTGGCGCGCCACCTTCATCATCGTGTTGGCCATCCCGATTTCGCTCTTGGCCTCGTTGATTTACCTGTTTGCCACAGGCAACACCTTGAATATCATCTCTATGTCGGCCCTTTCCATCGCCATCGGTATGGTGGTCGATGATGCCATCGTGGTGTTGGAAAACATCACAACGCACATCGAGAAAGGCGAGAAGCCCAAGGAAGCCGCCGTACACGCCACCCAAGAGGTGCAATTGTCGGTCATCGCTTCCACACTGACCATGCTCGCCGTGTTCCTGCCCCTGACGATGATCAAAGGCATGACAGGCGTGATGTTCAAGCAATTGGGCTGGATTGTTTCCATCATCATGGTAGTTTCCACCATCGGTGCCTTGACCTTGGTGCCGATGATGTGTTCAAGGATGCTCGTGATGAACCCGCACGAAAGCAAGTTCCACAAAGCCCTCTTCCGCCCCATCAACAAGGGTTTGGATGCCATCAGCAACGGCTATGCCAAGCTCATCAATTGGGCCGTCAACCATCGTAAGATTGTCATCATCAGCATGTTGCTATTGTTTATCGCTTCTGTGGCCATTTTCGCCCCCAACCTCAAGACCGAAATGATGCCCAAGAGCGACAATGGCCGTTTGAGCATCAACATCGAACTGCCCGCCGGTACGGGACAGGACGTGACAGGCGCATTTGCGAAAAACCTTGCCAAAGACTTCATGGCCATGCCCGAAGTGCAGATCTGCAACTTCAGCTTCGGCCAGGCCGACAGCGACAACGCCTTTGCCTCGATGCGAAGCAACGGCACACACATCATCTCGTTCAACCTCAACCTTGGCACCAAGACCGAGCGCCGCAAGGCCGGCTTGCGCAAAACCAGCGAAGTGGCTGACGAGATCCGTGCCAAGCTCAACGCCATGCCCGAAATCAAGAAAGCCAACGTCAACGAAGGCGGTGGCGGCATGGGCGGCATGAGTACAGTGCAAATCGAGGTCTACGGCTACGACTTTGCCAACACCGACAACGTGGCCAACACCCTCGCCACCAAGTTGCGCGAACGCGGCATCATGCAGGTCATTGTCAGCCGCGACGAATACTCGCCCGAATACCAAGTTGACTTCGACCGCGAGAAGCTCGCTCTTAACGGCTTGAATAGTACCACAGCTGCCACCTACGTCAAAAACCGCATCAACGGTTCCGTAACGTCCTATTACCGCGAGGACGGCGATGAATACGACATCCGTGTGCGCTACGCCCCCGAGTTCCGCAAGAGCATCGAGGACATCGAGAACATCAAGATCTACAACTCCTACGGACAAGCCGTGCGCGTAGGCGACCTTGGCGAAGTGGTCGAAGCCTTGACCCCGCCCAACATCCAACGCAAAGACCGTGAGCGCATGGTCAGCGTCACCGCCGTCGTCGGCAAAGGCATGGTGCTGAGCGACGTGGTCAAGATGGCCCAAGAAGTGATTGACGAAACGGAGATTCCGTCCGAAATCATGACCAAGATCGCTGGTGACTACGAGACCCAGCAAGAGATGTTTGGCGACCTCACCACCCTGCTCATCCTCATCATCCTCTTGGTCTACATCGTGATGGCCGCCCAGTTCGAGAACATGATGAAGCCTTTCGTCATTATGTTCTCGGTGCCGTTCACCTTCACGGGTGTGTTCCTCGGCCTGTGGGCCACCAACACCGCCTTGGGTGCGATGGCTTTCGTCGGCATCCTCATCCTGATGGGTATCGTCGTGAAGAACGGTATCGTGCTCATCGACTACACCACCCTGCTCGAGGAGCGCGGCGTGGAAGTGAAGGAAGCCACAGTGCAGGCCGCACGCTCGCGTCTGCGTCCTATCCTGATGACCACCCTCACCACCGTCTTGGGTATGCTGCCCATGGCCTTGGGGCGTGGCGAAGGCGCTGAGATGTGGAACTCGTTGGGCGTCACCGTGGCCTGGGGTCTTACCGTGTCCACTTTGATTACCTTGTTACTGATTCCCGCGCTGTATTGCTCGTTGGAGACCCGTGCCGTGCGTAGAAAGAGAAGAAAAGCTGAGGAAGCATTGACGAAGACTGAAAATATTAGATAAGCCATGAAAGCGATATTGATCACATACAACCAAGCCTACTACGACGAAATCGCCAAGGTGCTGAACGACAACGGCACGAAAGGCTTCACCGAGTGGAATGAGATAAAAGGCCACGGTAGCGAGACGGGAGAGCCGCACTACGGCACTCATGCCTGGCCGACCTTGAACAATGCCATCATCAGCATCGTCGACGACGACAAGGTGGACGGCATCCTCAACCAGCTGCACGAAAAAGACCTCAAGACCCCAGACTTGGGGCTGAGGGCTTTCTGCTGGGGGATTGAGAAGATGATTTGAGGGAATGTCTAGTCTTGGTTTTTAAGCCAATGAGAGATGACGGCGTCTAAGGGCAGCAAGTACACTCTCGTATGCCAACGGATTGAGCCCCCTGAAAGTAGTACGAGCCTTCAATTCATCTAACGACATGGTTAGCAACAATTTGGCTATACACTCATCGGCGAATGAGTTGCTTACAACATCCACACCCGTGAAGTCGAGCAGCACTCGTTCCTCCCCTTCAAGCAAAGGCATAAGTCGCTCTCGCACTTGACATCCTAACTGTCGCGTACCTAAATTCTCTCCATAGTCTCTAAAACTGAATGTTACCATAGTTCCTCCAATTCGTTATCTTTTAAAAACAGTTCATTGTATTGTTCCGCAGGATTGGTGCGGTTGGCCACAACCTTGCCTGGATCGATTTCCTTGTCGGTCCGCAACTGGAGGTAGACAATAGTTCCTTGCCAAGCGTCACTTTCGATGACCAAGTACTTACTCTCTTTCCAGCTAAGTGTGTGATTGCCAGATCGAATATCAAACCGCAGTCCTGCATCTTTGGCAAGTAATGAAGTGGTGTAAAGGCCAAAGCCCATTCCCTTGCCGTCGGTGACAGAGTCTCTGATGCATATCTCCAATGCTTCAGGTTCAGTCAATTTGCTATACTTCTCATTTTCAGCCAAAGATGTACGGATGCCTTGTCCGTCGTCAGCCACGAGCAGGCTCAAAGTGTGACCCTCAGGATCGTAATGGGAAATAACAGAGCCAAGTTCCTTTCCCGAGTGTGTTAGCACATTGTCGAGAATTTCATAGAAACAATAGCTCAACGCCTGTAGCAGTGTAGTCTCAATATTCATGTGATGTGTCAGCGTTTCGATTACCCGCTGATACACGGTGTAGATGTTTTTCTCATCGAAAACATCAATAGTCACATCGTTGCTATTCGATGCGAAATACTGTTTTATTAGAGATGACACATTCATAGAAGACCTTATTTCCCTTTTGCAGCGCAAAAATACAATTTTTTGGGCAAACAGAGAAAAACCAGAAATATATCGGCAATTATTGGAATTCCGTCGTTCTTCCGAGACGCAATGAATAGCAAACGCGAATTACCATAAATGAACCACGAATTTCACATTAATCTTGCAGCTGACGCAATTGTCCGTTTTTGCATTGCAAATGCTATTATTCTACATTTCCACATTACAAATACGGAAGAACGGGAACTGAGCTATTCTTTAATTTACAGATTCTAGACTCAACAATTCGGTAACGATTTCTTTAATCCTCTTGTTATTGATTTGCATCTCGAACTTTACCTCATATCCATCCAACCGAAGTTGTTCGAAAAGGACCTTGGCGCAATCTATCTTGACTTGCTCCGTAGGGCGCAATGAAGTTTTCCCTTCTACTCCTTTGGTCTCTATGACTATATTCAACTCTTTTTTCCCGTCTTTTCTCTGCACCACATACATGAAATCAGGACTATAGTTGCCGATGACTGTTGGGATGGCTATGCTTCGGCGCGGTATCTTTCCAAAGACAACAACACCTTCGACATCAGCCATTATGTTTTTCTTCTCTAAATCAGAATCGAATGCGATACCCTCATAAAGATATTTTTCCGAAGGATTTCCCGTTTCCATAGAAATGCCTATCAGTCCTTGTGCAATCTCTGGTTTCAGTTTGCCACTGATGTCAGTAAGCGCAGTTTCAACTGAATTGTAATCGGCCTGCTTGTATTTCAGCAATCCCTTGATATTAGCAATCTTCCAATCGTTGAACTGCGAAATGAAATTGGTCATCGAACTTTCGTTGATTAAAGTATCAGTATAAGACTTATTGTCCTTGAAATACTCCATTACTTTTTGATGCACCAACCTAATTGGCAAAGAAGTTGCCCTGCTGATACGTTTAAGGAACTCGTTATAGGGGATTGCTTTGCCATGCATCTCATATTGAACACTTGAACCACTTGCGACAAAAGCTCCATAATCGTTGGTTTTAACTTGTTCTCTTTTGCTTTCAACCGTTACAAAAGTAAATGCGCCTTTTTCTAAATGAAACTCTTTCTCAACCTTTTCATTCAATTGCTTTTCAAAGAATAAGATGTATTTCTGATTGATCTTTTTCCACAATTCTTTCAACTCATCATAACGCTCAGGACGTATTTTAACCATATTGGTCGCCTTCTTGTTTCGGTCGACAATTTTGGTTTTGTTTACAGTATTAAACTCTGGATATTCATCGTAAAACTCCGTAATCTTATCAGTTATAATGTTTTTATTGGTATCAACAAAACCTTTCAATAACATTTCAGCAAATAGTCTAATTGCATCTGTCTTGCGCAATAGTGCCGCTCTCTCCAAATCAGCATCGGTAATGGCCAAAACGGTTCCTGTCGAAGTCGTATCTCCATTGATTTCCGCTACTAATCTCTCTGCGAAGTCTGCTTCCTTGAAATCTACGATATAGTTGAGCATAAACTCCTCATTGCTGATACGATTGCCGAACTCATCAACTGGAAGTCGTAATCCACGCCCAACTTCTTGAATCTTGCTGATTTCGCTGCCACTCGAACGAAGTTTAGTAATGGTAAATACATTTGGATTGTCCCAACCTTCTTTTAATGTCCATTTTGAGAATAAAAACCTTCTAATGTTCCATTTTCCATCAGATGTTTTAAACGAAAGGAGCCCTTTTTTATTCCGCAAAATGTCATCAACTTCTTGAGCCACTGCCTCGTCACTGTCACTATTATCTTGAGCGAAGTAGCCTGCTGAACAATCTTGCAGATGCAACAGACTCTCATTCAAAAAATCAGCATAATCAGCCGAGTTTTGCTGTTTCAGTTCAAGTTCAATCCGCTCCTTCAACAGCCGGTCAAAAGCCTCGCGCAGCCATGCGCCATTTCCATCTTTATCGCCTCTGAATGAAACAATGTCGTCAATAAAAAACAAGGCCAACGTTTTGATGCGTTGAGAACGGTTAAAGTTGTTTCTCTCTGTTTCAAAATGTCGTTCTATAGCCAATTTCATCATGGCTTCTTGATAGGATGCGGCAAACAAGGTGACATCAAACTCTTCCCCTTTGCGTTTGGTTTGTCCGTTGCTGAAATCCACAAAGTCTTTCCCGATGTTTTCAACCGTCATCCCTTCCATGTCAAGCGAAATGGATCCCAACGAATCACCTTTGTACAATATATGGGATTTCATCTCCAAAGCGGTTATATGGCTTAGTGTGACCGAATTTTTGTCATCAATGGAAAGCACCCTAATCTTTTCATTTTTGCCACTGGGCGACTCGAAATGCTCCTTTGCCACACCCTTAATCAGATTCTGGTTGAAAGCCTGACATGAATTCAAGTTATAGAGCAAGTTGTCGTAGTCTTTTCTCGTGTTTTTGTTTTTGCCCCTCCCTACTGTAATCTCAGGGAAAGTGGCTCCAAAGCGGATGACACATTGTGGGTGAATGTTTTCCATGATAACCGAATACGCCTTTTGATCGCGGGAAAAACGATGTGGTTCGTCGATGATGACAAACGGACGGGTAGCTTTCAATGCATCCAAGGGACGGTAAAAGCCTTGCGCACCGTAATCATAATCATCGCGTCCAAGCAAACCATCTTTTCTGTCGGTCAGCAACGCCATATTGACCAGCAGCACATAGATTTGGTTTGTCGTCTGGCTTGACCCATCCACAAAAGCCCTAACCACCGATGGGAAGAACTTTTTGCCTTTCTTGATTTGCATGGCTTTCAGCGTACACAAAACAATCTCGGCATTGTAGCCACAAGTGTTGCTGAAATGCCTTCTCACATCGGCATCACCCAAAAATGACTTCGCTCCTTCCTTGATAGCCAATGTCGGTACAGCCACGATGAATTTATTGATGCCATATCGTTTATGCAACTCGTATATCGTGTGTGTATAAACGTAGGTCTTTCCCGTGCCAGTCTCCATCTTGATGTCAAGCGTAAGACACTCTTGTGAAACGACTGGCTTGCGGAATTCTGCATCCACATTGTACTGTGTATCCGACTGAATAAGTTTAATGTTGTCTTTTATTTTTACATCAGACAAATCAACTTTAGGGTTCTCATAGAGTTGCACTGGCTTACCAATCATTACCTCGTCGAAAACCTTGACGATGGCATCCACAGCTTTTTGCTGGTGTTCCAGCCCGCTTTGATATTTGATTTCCATTAGTAACGAATGTCAAGGTTCATATTCAGGTTCTTTGCGCTGTCGCTCAAGGTGGCGAGGTTTTTTCTCAGCATCTCCACTTGTGTGAAAGAAAAACTGTATCCAAACAGCACAATGTTTTGAGGGTTGAATGATGGATCGCTATGGTATTTGTCAATCAGGGCAATCATGGCATTTTCATCAAAGTACTCGCCTTCAACGAAGTAAAGATGGCTTCCGCAATGATAAGCTGTGTAGTCCGCCAATTTCAATTCCGATACGTTTGCCCCAAAGCCATAGCCGTCTTTCACACACCAAGTTTCCAAAACGGTATCCTTGCCAAACGATTGAAGGATGTCACCTTCACCAAACAAACCTGTTGGGTCGAAAGTTTCCATCTTGTCCAATGTGTTTTGAGGCACATCTTGCAGGGTGTAGTGCTTGAAGCCGAAATCAATCTTTTCAAATATCGTCTGTTTATTTGCTATTTCATTCTTCAACTCTTCAATTTCCTTATTCAATGTGGTATCACCATTATCAAATAATTTCTTTTGTTGACCTTTGGAGGAAAGCTCTTTTTCCTTGTCTTTTATCGCATTTTGTTTTGAGATTATTTCATCCTCCATCTCCTTTCGGATTATTGCGGCAGCTCTGCGAATGCGTTCATAGCCAACATAATCTAATGTATGAGGCTTTTTAATGTCATCACAAACTTTTATAGAGTTCATTATACGCTCTCGGTTGTCATCATTAGCGTTCTTCAAACTTTCATCTAAATCTTCAGGAAGTTGAATTGCTATGTATTTAACATTTATTTCAAATTCAGAACAAAACGACAAAACAGCATGCGCCGTTGTCGCTGAACCAGAAAAGAAGTCCAACACATAACAATCATCTTTGGTACCCAATTCCAAAATACGTTTTATCAAACCCACTGGCTTAGGATTAGAAAAAACCGACTTCCCTTCAAATACCTTTTTCAATAATTCTGTTCCATTTGTGGTTGTTTCTACATCTGTCCACAATGTTTTAGAAACACTTCCTCTTTCTTTTGCTTCCCATTTAAAGCGTTTTCTTTGCGGACCTGCTTCACCTGAGACACCAAAAACGATTCTGTTATCTTTGAGTAATTCTTGAAAATGTTCATAATCATTTTTCCAACTTGAACCAGGATTTGGACGATATTTCACGCCAGTTTTTGGATTTACTATTTCATATTGCTGATTAGCTCGGTAGCCACCCACCTGAAACGGATCTGCCTTCCATGGACCTCGTAAATCGTTGTCTGGATTAAGAAACCCTTCTCCATTATCTTCCAATCTAAACTCAGTCCTATTTTTTACGAAATAGCTCTTATCATTGAAATACACTAAGGTATGTGTGTGAGAAACTGAGATTAAAGCTGTATTGGTCACGGACTTTGTTGAGTTCCAAATTAAGTCAGTTAGAAAATTCTCCTCACCCCAAATACTATCACACAACAATTTTAGATTTGCCTGCTCATTGTCATCAATGGAAATGAAAATCACTCCATCTTCGGTCAGCAAGTCTTTGGCAAGCATCAGACGTGGTGCCATAAACATTAGCCATGCGGAATGTGAGGCGGAACCACGACGGGCAAGGTCAAGAATGCGCTTTGCTTTTTCCTCACTAACGCCCAACTTGGTTTGGATTTGTTCCTTGGTGAAAGTGAACTTGTCGTTATACACAAAGCCGTCGCTGCCCGTATTATACGGCGGGTCGATATAGATGCATTTGATGCTGTTGCTATACGATTTCAGCAAGTGCTTCAGCGCGTCCAAATTATCACCGCTGATATAAACATTCTGGCTGTTGCAGTTCTCCGGCTTGGCATTGTGCTCAAGGTCGGGCTGAATGACAGTTTCCGTTTCGGTACTGGCAATTAGGTTGGCGTAATTCTTTCCGAGGAAGTTCAATTCATAGCCTTCATGGGTCACATCCACTTCAGTTTGAACCAGCTGTTGGAACTTTTCCATATCAAATTGGCCTTCCTTGTTGAAGCATTGTGGAAAATCGGCGTGAAGTTTCGACATGATTCTGTCGTTAGGTTGCACCTTCTCGTTTTGAGCCATTATGTCTTTAATCATCACTCTACGTTTATCGTTCCGTCGACTCCCCAGCACGGTTGCCCTAAAAAGAAAAACGTGGGAATCTTGTTACTCGCTCCCACGGTTCGAGGTCTTCGCATTACCTTCCATTGTAAGATTGAGCAACGCGAAAGCCCACGTTAGGATATGCTTGATGAAAATCAATAACATACCAACGCAGGCGTTCACTGCTGCTTTTTTCTTTGACAATAGAATTCAAAAGTTGCGAAGTTTCGAACCGTCAAATGAAAACGTCAGTAAACGTCTTTCTATAAATATGTCTGTACCGTTGTTTTCAACGAGTACGAGGCAAAAATAAGGAAAAAAACAATTAAAAAGGAAAACACATTATAATTCGAATAAGAAAAGAACGGTTTTCCTGAACTCATGCTCATTGGCGCTCGAGTATAGTCACCCCACCATCCCCAAAATCACCTCAGGCGCAATGCTCATTTCAGTAACCGCGCAAAGTCCCGCACCCATATCCTTCAAACTGGCTCCTAACAGATAGACTTTATCGTCGATGATCAGGAAACGGTCATGGTTGCGGTGTAGCAGTTGGATGAACTCAATTTCGGGATATTGGACGTTGTGTTTCTTCAAGTCGGTGAGGAATTGTTCATTATAACGTGTGTGGATGGTCGCCTTTACTCCATCGGCCCGTTTTGTCAGCATGGAGAGCACCCTGTCGTCAACGAAGTTGTCAATTAGGACAATCCTTTTACGGGCGCTCCGAACGAGGTCGGAGATATAAGTCCATGCGTCCCAGACACAGCCAGTCGCAAAAACCTGTTCAGGAAGCAACTTTGGAGAATGTTCTTCTATCTTGTCAAGAATCAAATCAATTTTTTCATCTGTTTCGATTTGATGCCTTTCCAGATGGGCTATACGCATCAAAACGGCAGCATTCTGAATCATAAACCGTCGCATGGCAACAAAGGCATTCATAATCTTGATGCTTGTTTCAATGGCTTTCTTGCTATGTAAAACAGTTGACAATTGGCCTATTCCCTGTTCGGTGAAAGCATATGGCAGAGTAGGTCGATACTTCAGTGAAGCAAGGTGGTTGCAATTTGCAACTACCTCATTCCGTTCTTCTACTGTCAAAACAAAACGAAAACTGCTTGGAAACCTATCTGAATTACGATTAGCCTGCTGATTTAAACGTTTAGTTGTTACACAATATAACTTTGCAACATCTTGATCAATAATGACCTGCTCTCCTCTTATCGTGATGATAAGCTTTTCAATTTCGGTTTGGGTGATAACTGATTCCGTGTTCTCAAGCTTATCGCATTTTGCGACATCCTTTTCGAACTGGTCGCAATTTGCGACCAGTTTTTGTACGTTGTCTTTTGTCGTTTTCTTTGCCATATCTATTCCTTTTTAAATGATACCGCAAAGAAACAACATCCTTCAAGACAAAGCCGGTGAACAAACGTTTGTAGTCGATAGCTGTCGTTTGCTGTCGTTTGCTGTCGGATATATTACTGTAAATAAGTGTTTTAAACTATCCTCCAATCTCATCCAACTCCAGCCACCGTAATTCCTTTTCATCCAACAAATCCTTGATTTCTTGCAAGCGGTTGCCCATTTCTTGCAACTTCTGATAGTCGGTTTCGCTGTTCAAGGCTTCAGTGAGGTCGGTTTTTTCCTTTTCAAGGGATTCCATTTCCAACGCAAGAGTCTCGTACTCACGCTGTTCCTTGAAAGAACGCTTCACCTTCTCACGCTGCTTCACAGGGCGCACTTCCTCTTTCTTCTGCGCCGACTTCTCCTTGCGCTCCTCCCGTTGCTTCGCATCCAGATAGTCCTTATACTGGCTGTAATTGCCCATAAAGCCTTTCACCATACCATCACCTTGAAAGACAAAAAGTTGGTCAACGACCTGATCCATAAAGAAACGGTCGTGCGAGACTACCAACAGGCAGCCTTTGTAGCTTTGCAGAAAGTCCTCCAGCTTCTGTAAGGTCAACAAATCCAGGTCGTTGGTGGGCTCGTCAAGGATGAGGAAATTGGGGTTCTGGACCAAAATAGTTAGCAGATACAAACGCCGTTTCTCACCACCACTGAGCAAAGCCACAGGTTGACGGTGCATCTTGTAGGGGAACATGAAATGCGCCAACAACTGGTCGGCCGTATAGACTTTGTCCTTGCCGTAGTTGACCACCTCGGCGATGTCGCGCACGGTGCTAATCACGGTCTTGCTCTCATCGAATTGAATGCCTTCCTGACGGTAGTAGCCATAGGTGACTGTCTCACCCGTCTTTACCCTTCCTTTGTCAGGTTGCATTGCACCAGTGATGAGGTTGAGGAAGGTAGACTTCCCCACCCCGTTCTTGCCAATCAAGCCGATGCGCTCGCCGCGCTTGAAGACATAGTCGAAGTCCTTAAGCACTGTCAAGTCGCCGAACGACTTCGACACATTGCTGAGCTCCAGTATCTTGCCACCCAAACGCTGCATCTGCAGACCAAACTCAAGGCGTTCGTCCTGTTCCTGATACTTCGCGCGTTCCTTTAAGTCATAAAACGCATCAATGCGGCTCTTCGACTTGCTCGTTCGAGCCTGCGGCGTGCTGCGCATCCATTCCAATTCGTATTTCAAAAGTTGGCTGTTACGCTCGGCCGTGGCGCGTTTCACTTCCTCGCGTTCGCGGCTCTTGCGCACATAATAGTCGAAGTTGCCGTTGTGGGTGTACATCACACCTTGGTAAAGCTCAAAGATCTTGTTGCATACACGGTCAAGGAAATAACGGTCGTGCGTCACCATCAGCAGCGTCATGCTCGACTGGGTGAGGAACTTCTCTAACCACTCCACCATCTCCACATCCAAGTGGTTGGTGGGCTCGTCAAGAATCAGGAAATCAGGCTCGTGCAAGAGCACCAAGGCCAAAGCTAAACGCTTTACTTGTCCTCCTGAAAGCTCATCAACTGACTGTTCCAAATTGGCGATGGCAAAGCGGGTCAGATATTGCCTCGCTTTGAGCTGTTGCTCCTCGTTGAGGTCGGCCAACAAATCCGAGATGCGTGTCCCAACAGGATACACGGGCAGTTGCTCCAAATAGCCGATTTTGATGTCGTTGGCATAGGTAATCGTCCCCGAATCAGGCGACTCCTGCCCCACCAAAATCTTCAGCATCGTGGACTTGCCCGAGCCGTTGGTAGCAATCAGCGCCGTCTTGTCGCCCTTCTCAATGCCGAAGGTGACGTCCTCGAACAGCGTCTTGATGCCGTACGACTTGGATATCGCGTTGACCGACAGATAGTTCATTTCGCGAACCGCTTAATGTACTCAATGGGATACTGCGACTTCTCCGAGACCTGCTCCACCGTCATGCCCGATTCGAGCAACCGCTGGATGACGGCGTCCATGGGCTCACCGACTTCAATAATATGGAAATCAGGATCATAGAATCGGACTATGCGCTGTCCCCAAGGTGCTTCCTCAACGGGATGGACATACTGAATCTCGGGAAACTCCTTCAGGTATTCAAGGAACTTGTCGAAGTCTTTCTCCTCAAAATAGAGTTCAGCGTTGTTCGACTTCCTACGGACTGTATTCGTATGGATCATTGACTTCCATTTCTTCATCTCCTGAAGTGCGAAACCGCCTTCAAATTGGACATTCTCACCAAAGTTGAAAGCGACGCGGTCGCCAATCACCTCTTCATAGAAAGTGATGGCTTTCTCCATATCGGTAACCACCAGCAGTGGGCATTTGAATTTCAGCATAGCTCTTAGTTTTGATACCGCAAAGATAAAAAAAGCCTCGCATCCACAGACACGAGGCTTCAACTTTTTATCAATTAGGTGTTATTTCTTCTCCTTGGGCAACACAGCAAACTTGTAGATACACAACTGATGGTATTCCTCGCCAGGTCTCAGCACAGGCACAGGAGCCAACGTCTCGTGATTGACGGCATCCGGGAAAAACTGCGTCTCAAGTGCCAAACCTTCACGGAAATTCATAGGTTTGCCACTCTTGCCGATGCCCTTACCATTGAAGAAATTGCCGCTATAGAACTGCAGACCAACCTGGTCGCTCCACACCTGCATCTCACGACCGCTTTCGGGTTCGGTCAGCGTGGCATTCCAAGTGTAGGCCTTGATGTCGGTTTTGTCGACAATCCAGTTGTGGTCGTAACCCTTGGCATTTCTGAGCTGTTCGTCATCGGCAGCGATGTTTTCGCCAATGCGGTGTTTCTCGCGGAAGTCAAACGGGGTCTCCTTCACGCCAGAAAACTTGCCATTGGGAATCAAATGCTCATCGATGGTGGTCATATAGCGCGAATTGATTTGCAATTCATGGTCAAGGATGGTACCATTGCCTTCGCCCTTCAGGTTGAAGAAGGAATGATGCGAGAAGTTGCACAAAGTGGGTTTGTCGGTCGTGGCGGCATAACGGATCTGGAACTGATTGTCATGCGTCAGCGTGTAGCTCATGGTCACGTCAAGGTTACCCGGGAAGCCGTCTTCGCCATCGGCAAACACAGTGTGCATTGTAATGACGCTGTCGTTGACTGCAGTCACATCCCAAACGCGCTTGTCGGCACCGATGAGACCACCATGCAAAGTATTCACACCGTTGTTAGTGGGCAGCTGATAGGCAACGCTATCCAAAGTGAAAGTGGCGTTGGAAATACGGTTGGCGCAACGGCCTACCACGGCACCAAGATAACGTTCTCCACTGTTGTTCAAGTACTTGTCGATACGGTCGTAACCCAAGACGATATCCTCAAAACTATCACGATTATCCGGCATCCAAAGGGCAACCACACGGCCACCATAATTGGTCACCTGCATGGTCAAAAATCCATTGTGTAAGGTATAGAGCGAAACCTTCTTGCCCTCCACTTCCGTGTTGAAGTTTTCGGCAGGAATCAACTTGACTTCTTTCTTTTTGTTGCAACCGACTAACAATAAAGCCATTGCAAAAACCAATAACGCTTTTTTCATCTTTTTCGATTCAAATCTTCAAAAATCGGGCTGCAAAAGTACAAAAACTCTTTAATTCGTGCAAACACATTTTTATTTCGACTTTCCCAGCAGTCTATTGCGTTCTCACTACGCCCTGATAATCAACTTCTTTATGCTTGCGCAAAAACTCAATCATCATTTCCTCCGAGGTCATGAACGTGCTTCGGCCTTCATCTTCGCTTTCGATGTTGACCGTCGAAGCCATATAACTATTCATCGCCACCCTATAAAGACTTCGTGTGGAGAAGTTGTTGTCATTGATCCACACCGTATTGCCGTCATCGCTCACCCTGTAGGTCATGCCAGAGACATAGGAAGGATAGCCTCCGTTCTTTCGGTAAGTATTGAGAATGAATCTCTTAACCTGCGCGCCTGTCATCTGATACACCACCACCTCGTTGTTGAACGGGTCGATGCTGTAGACATCCTTCACCGTAATGGGACCTTTCTTCAAGTAATTGACACGAACGCCACCCGTGTTTTGGAAGGCGAAATCGGCACCGCTGACCTCACGGAGCGCATCTGTAATCAAGCAGCCCAGCTCTTCAGGGGTCTCAAACTTTGTCTTTGCGATGGCGATAGGCTCGTTCAAGGCAGGCGCATCGTTGAACTCGTTCACCAACTGCTTGATTTCGGGTTTTTCCTTACGCACCTTGTTGACATCCAACACAATGGCCTCTTTACCAATCACCTTATGGTCTTTCACTCTCAACTTCACTAAGGTGGCATATTTCAAATGGGAACCAGATTGGGTAATTAAGACACCGTTGGTCTCAGAAGGGTTTTCCACCAAGGTATGAGTGTGACCGCCAATGATAGCATCGAGCCAGGGATTGGCTTGGGCCAGTTCCATGTCATCCTCAAGGCCACAATGCGAGAGCAAAATCACCACATCGTTCTCATTTCTAAGGTATTTGTAATCGGGCAGCACCACATCAGGACGCTTGAAACTCACCGCTTTCAACTTGTCGGGATGCGCCCCAGGAATGCCATCATGGCGGATTTCAATCATGCCGACCACAGCCATCTTCACACCTTGATGCTCCATGGTCACAGAAGGCTTGATGTCGAGATTGACCGTCTTGGGAATAGACACATTGGCGCATAGGAATGGGAAATCAGCCCTTTCGATGTCGTTTTGCAGATTGACAATGTCACCATCCCATTCGTGGTTGCCAACGGCGCATAGGTCGAAGCCCGTGCGATTCATCAGCTCAATCATGGGATAGTTGACGGGATCGTACTGGTCGTTGACGGGGTTGCCCGTGCGATTGTCGCCCGCCGAGAAAAGCAACATGTCGGGATAGACGCCCCGCAGGCTGTCGACCATCGTAGCGAATTTCGGGAACTGGTCGATGCTGGCATGCATATCGTTGACCGAAAGAATGGCAATTTCGGTTTCATCTTGCGTTGCAGCCGGTGTTTCCTTGTTTTCCCTCGTATCAGTACCCTCGTGGGAATTGTTGCGAAGCAGTAGGAACAACACTACAGCCACCAAAGCGAGCACTAACAATAACTTCTTTTTGTTCATAAGTCATGAGTTTAACGAAGCGCAAATTTACGAAAAAAGTTCTATCTTTGCGCCATCATGTCGAAGAAAAGCCGAAACGAATACCCGAGTGGGAGCCGGACGAGTTGGAAGGTGGTCATCACCTACTTATTCGTCATAGCCCTTTGTGCGGCTTTGTTCTACTATATCTTCAACCTGCGCAAGAGCATCGAGAACCAACGCTCCAACATCAACTCGCAACACGACGCCCTCAACTGGGTCAACGAGTTCACCAAAAACGTGCATGCCGCCCAAAACGCAGCCAACCTCTACGCCTTCACCGAACAGTCTCAATACAGACGCGAGTTCAACGCCTACCGCGATGCCATCAAGGCTCAAACCGACTCGCTTTTGCTTTTTGAGATTAGTGAAGACAATAAGTTGATGGTTAATGAGATAAGTAACCTTATTAAAAGTAAAGGTCGAATCAGTAATGAGCTGTCGAGACAATTCCACGACTTCAACCCTTTGGCTGAATTCGACCGTACCATCGATGACTACCGCCCTCCGAAACCCGAAGAGGAAATCGTCATCACCACCGTTTCGAAAGACACCATCATCCATGTGCCGAAAAAGGTGGAGAAAAAAGGCTTTTGGGAACGTGTCGGCGATGTGTTCAACTCGACGGAAGAGCAGGAAGACAGCGTAGTGCACATCTCCGTGGAGCGCACCGACACGCTACGCATCCAACACCAAGGGCAGGATTCGGTCAACATCCTGGCCAACCTTCGTGTGCTCTCCGACAAGGCCAAGACCGAATATTGGAAAAAAATCAAGCAATACGAGAAGAAAACGCAGGAGCTGGTCAAGGCCGACAACGAACTCTCTGAACAGATTTCCACCTTGTTAATACGCCTGAACAAAGAGATCCTCGACTCCACCGTCAAGGAAATCGAGAAAAGCGAAGAGATTATCCAGGAAAACACGCACTATTCCATCCTCATTGGCGCAGTCACCTTAGCGCTTATCATCATCTTCGTCATACTGATAATCAGCGATGTGAATAAAGGTTACCGTGCCCGTCGCGCCGCTGAGGAGGCCAAGCGAAAGACCGAGGAAATCATGGAAAGCCGTCACAAGTTGCTGCTCTCCGTCACCCACGACATCAAGACCCCACTGAGCTCCATTATGGGCAATGTAGAACTCTTGGACAAAACGGGTAACGAAAAGGAATTCAGCTCGATACAGCAATCCGCCGACCACATCCTCAACCTGCTGACCAACCTGTTGGAGTACTCGAGCCTCGAACAAGGCAAGCTGAAAGTCAACAACGAAGCCTTCAATTTACGCGACCTCTGCGATGAGACCGCTGAAATGTTTGAGCCCATCGCACGCCACAAGAACCTGCAATTCATCTACGATCCATCATTCGAAGAAGACAGCTCCATCCTATCTGACCGACTGAAAATCAAACAGATACTCAGCAACTTGATTTCCAATGGCATCAAATATACCTTGGAGGGTAGCGTCACCTTCAAGGCACGCATGGGACGCAACCTTGTTGTCTTCGACATCACTGACACGGGTGTGGGCATCCCGCAAGACAAGTTGGAAGAGGTCTTCAAGCCCTTCGTGCGCATCGAGACCTACAACCAGTTCGCCGAAGGCAGCGGCTATGGCATGTCGGTGGTCAAAGGTCTCGTCGACCTCCTCGGCGGCGAGATCCAGATCGAATCTGAAGTCGACAAAGGCTCACATTTCGAGGTCAGGATACCCGTGGGTAGCGTTGAAGAAAATATTGAAGCAAAGGATGAAATCGTAGATGATAACAAAAAGAGCCTCAATATATTGGTAATTGATGATGATAACACCTTACTCTCCGTCATCGACACCATGTTGCACCGGCTCGGACATCAGGCCATCCCCTGCCGTTCGAAAAGCGATGTCGAAGGTGCCGTAGCCCAAATCGCCGATTATGACTATATCCTCACCGACCGCGAAATGGGCGCCCTCACCGGCAATGACATCCTCCATATCTTCAAAGAGGCCGATGCCGACAAGCCTGTCATCCTGATGACCGGACGCATCGAATACACCAACGAGAAAGCCAAAGAAGAAGGTTTCGACGGATTCCTACCCAAGCCATTTAATTTAAAGCAATTAGAAAACCTGTTTGGAAGTGTTACTTTAAGTAAAAACGAAGAAGAGACCGCCTTCCCCGACTTCCCCAATTTCAGCGAGATGATGGGTAACGACAAGGAAGCCATGACCGACATCTTGACTGTCTTTGTGCAGTCCACAGCCAACGACTTGGTTTCGATGAACACTTTAATTGAGCAATCGGATTTCGTTGAGATGCAAGGACTTTGCCACAAGATGTTACCCATGTTCATCCAATTGGAGCGCGACACCACCTTCCTTGCCAGAATGAACGCCATGCGCGGCAAGGATGAGACGGAAGAAGACTATCCCAACTGGAAAGAAGATGCCACCCAATTCATGGCCCAAACCGATGAATTGATGGACTTGTTGGCGGAGAAGTATGGGATTGGGTGAGGCTTCAAGGATGCAAAGGTCCTCAGCGTTGGGGATGGTAACCTCAAAGCTGAGTAATTCTAAAATAAGAAAAAACACTCAAATCGCCAAATTTATACAAAATTTAGCGGTTATAACCGCCAAATTTATATGGAATTTAGCGGTTTTGATAGTTGAACCCCTATTTGGATTCACGGCAAACACACGGTTTTCCTATAAATTGTTCTTATTCAAACTGCGTTTGGCAAAATTTTTGCGAAAGACAAATTGATTTGTCAAAAAGTCGCCCAGAAAAGTGGCAAATAATTGATAATCAACTCCTGCAAATCAATCCGGTGGAGTTAATGTAGACTCCCACTCCACTGCCGTCCGCATGGCCAGCATGATGGCCTCGCCTACCAAAGCCACATTGGCAAGCAGATAATGACTTTTGCCTCTACTGCGCCAGGTGGTTCCTGCAAGTTCTTCCGTCTTCAGAAGTTTTTTCCTTAATGCCCAATCCTCAAAATAGGTCACACTACCGTGGAGTTCCTAAAAAAAAGCTGTCGCTATGAGCAAGGAAGAGCGCAAGTCCATGGTTTCCAAGGAGGAGAAGCTGAGCATCCGCCAACAATGCGTGCTGCTTGGCCTGTGCCGTACCTCGTTGTACTACACCGAATCGGAGGAGACGGCGGAGAATCTGGAAATCATGCGCCTTCTGGA
This sequence comes from Bacteroidales bacterium, assembly GCA_017428285.1. Next base: position 25,778 of record JAFRRE010000188.1, read on the forward strand.
CCGGCAGTACGCCATCACGCCGTTCTACGGTCAGCGCCGCCTTCAGGCGTGGCTCGCGGAGAAGGGATACCCGGTGAACATCAAGCGTCTGCGGAGGCTGATGGGGCTGGTCCGGTGGAGGACGCTATTCCCGGAACACCGCACGACAGTCGCCGACAAGAAGGCATACAAGTACCCGTACCTGCTGAAAGGCCTCGACATAGACCACCGCAACCAAGTCTGGGAGCTTGACATCAGCTACATTCCGATGCGTCGCGGCTACATGTACCTGTTCGCCGTCATAGACGTGTACACACGCTACGTGGTGGGCTGGAGCCTGAGCAACACGATGACGGCACAATGGTGCGTTGCGGCGCTCAGGGAAGCCTTCGAGCGCCACGGATGCCCGGAAATCATCAACAGCGACCAAGGCAGCCAGTTCACCTCGGCAGACTATGTGGAGCTGTTGGAAGGCAACGGCGTCGCCATCAGCATGGACAGCCGTGGCCGTGCCTTGGACGACATCTTCATCGAGCGTCTTTGGCGCAGCGTGAAGCAGGAGTACGTGTACCTGAACCCTTGCGAGACGGGCGATGAGCTATGGCGTGGCCTGGACGGATACTTCCGCTTCTACAACGATGGGAGGCTTCACCAGAGCCTTGGATACAAGACACCCGCAAGCCGCTATCTCCTCCAAAAAGAGGCGGCTTGACGCATAAAGAGACAAAAACACTATCGAATGAGAAACAATTTGTATATTTGCAACGCTAACCCGCAAACGAAAACCACCTTAACCTCACCTATCTGTGGTTCAAACTTCGGGACGCATTATAGTAAAATTTGGTGGACAAATCCCTCACTTTGTCGAAAGTGGGATTGTCCATGTATTTCAGCTTGTAGGCGTAGTTGGTGTTTTGTTCTATCATCATAGTAGTTCCTCTTTTACAGCAGTTTCTTCAATTCCTCAATGTCCGGCATGGCTTTACGCAGTTCCTCCGGCATTTCGGCTGTGGTTTTGTAGGTTGCTACGCCCATCGGCTTGTTGTAGTCGCGAATGACAAACTCCACATAATCGCGTTTGGCCGATTTGCACAACACTATGCCAATGGACGGGTTTTCGTGCGGCTTCTTCACTTTGGCATCCAAGATGGAAAGATACGACATCAATTGTCCAAGGTAAGATGACTTGAAGTCGCCCGTCTTCAGTTCCACTACCACCAAGGCGTTCAGTTCGCGGTTGAAAAACAATAGGTCGGGAAAATGCTCCACACCATACACATCCAAATGGTACTGGTTCCCAATGAAAGCAAAATCGTTCCCAAAAGTCATGATGAAATTCTTGACATTTTGGACAATCTGCTGTTCCACCTCGCGCTCATCCACATCGATGGACTCGCGCTCGCCAATCTGCTCCACATTGATGAAATCCAGCAAATACTCGTCCTTGAACATCATCACCGCTTTGCGGGCCAAGCTGGCATTGGGCAAAGTCTGGGTGAAATTGCTTGGCATCAAGTCCTGATGGCTGTAGGCATCCTCTTTGATTAGTTTTTCAAGAACCCTTGATTGAAGGTTCTCTTCTGCAGCACGATGGATGTAATAATAGCGAGCGTCAATGCTTTTAACTCCAGATCGTATTATCGTGTGATGGGTAAAAGGGAGTTTGAAGAAATCTTCCAGTGGAAAGTCCTTCGTTTCGGGTATTTTGATGGCTTGGTAGATGTCTATTTTGTAGTCTTGTAATTCGGCAATTGCAATTGTTGAATTAGCATTCAATTCATCGGTCATGACCGATGAATTTGTAGCTTTATGATTATCAATTACTTGTAATTCATCGGTCATGACCGATGAATTAGGATCCAACATTATCCAAGCTTCGTAAAAGAGTCGCATTTCTCTTAATTGAGTGGCCGAGAAGCCTCTCAATCCGGGCAACTCTTTTCGAAGTTGCTGGCTAATGGCCTCCAATACGCCTGTACCCCATTTGCCCTTACGGGTGTTGAGCGAGATGTATTTGCCAATAGCGAAATACACCGATAATTGTATACGGTTCACGCCTTTGGCTGCTTCGTATTGTCCTTGCAAAATGGCTGTCTTGATGGTCTCTACTGCCTTGTTGTATGTCGCTGGTTGGTTCATGCGCCTTGTTTTTTGATGTGCAAATATAGATTATTTCCCCGTAATCGTTTCTCCCAAAGGATTCATTTCGTGTCTCTTGTAATTCTCAACACCCTTTCCCTTGCTCGCATTCGCATAGCAATACTCGCACAAATGCGGGCAGGTGTTGTACTCGCCGATGTCCTTGCTCACCATGCAGCCACAGAACTGCCGCTGGCCTTTGTCGCGGTTGTCGCGATGCTTGATGATGGTCGGTTTGGGGTCGAAAAGGTCGCCTTCGGTAATCTCCACGCCAAGGAAGTCCATCAAAGCCTTGTCGTGGTGCGCAAAACGAATCATCAAGTCATCATCCACGCAACGGTTGTGCTCCACACCATCAAGATTGGCCGCCTCGCCACAGGTTGCCAAAGCATAGTTCCAGCCTTTTGCTTTGTTCAATTCGACCAACCGTTTGGCAAATTCCACCATCTGCTCCGGCAACCATTCCGAATAATTGATGTTGCTTTTCTCAAGGTTGGCTTTCTCCTTTTTATATAATGCGATGTCGGCATAACTGAAAACGAGCTTTTCCGTGTAACCTTTCAGTTGGTCGCCGATGTTTTCCACTTTTTCAAACAGGTTGTCCAAGCCGATTTGGTCGGTCAGAATCAGCGGGTCGAAACGCCAAATCACACGGCCTTTGCCCAACTTGTCCACCAACCGTTTGAAGGTTTCGATCCTTTCCTCCAACGGCGGAACGCCCTTTTCCAAACCTTCTTTCTCGTAGTCATTCAGCGTGTATTGGATATAGCAGCCGATGTTTCTATCCTTCAGTTCGTCAAGATGCGCCAGTAGTGGCTTGGGGTACTTCGACCAAAACACGATGAAGCGGCATTTTTCATACGACACGAAACTTTTCACACCATTGAAGGGATTGGTCCAAGCAGAATAACCCACCTTCAGCCGATGGAAGAACCAGTCGGCATAGAAAGCGGGAATGTCCGTGCTGCGGCTTGCAGAGATGATGACCGGAGCTTGCGCCTCAGCCATCATGCCGTTATCACGCTGGATTTGTATTTTTTGCCATTGTGCCATCTGTCACTTCTGTTTTAAATGCGATGGACAGGCTCGCCTAAAAGCAAAAACTACTTTGAAAGGTGAAAACGGTAGCCATCCCAAGCAAAGGTCCGCTCTTTGTTCCCAGTCGGGGTATAGATATGAGCCTTGATGTCTTTTCCACTGCGGGGCAAAGACAGGGTCACCACAGGGCGGTCTTCCATCCATTTGTCGTATTCCTCTTGGGTCATCTGTTTCCACTCACCCGTCACGTGGTCGGTGGCAAAATACCGTTCTCCATCGTATCTCCACTGTAGAGGTGCCAAGCTGGACAGTTCTTCACTATCAATGGCTTCGTTGCAGCCATACAACTTTTGGGTCGCCTTGTCATACAGGAAAAACATGGTGCCGTCAAATTGTCCATCATTATGGGGTTTCCCCTGATAGGTGCCTCCAACATTCTCAGCGAACAGCTTATGTTTCCCGTCGGCACAATTCCAGACACACATCTCCACAACAGTAATACTTTCCACCGGCTCACCTTCTTCATCCTCGTATTCCTTGTCATAGTCCATCTCATACCTGAAATAGCCGTTCCTCTCATCCAAAACAATCGTCGTACCCTTGCCCAACGGCTTGTTCTTCCGATAGAGTTGCCACGCCTCGCTCATAGGTCCATTCAATTCATCCTCCGGCTCTGCCAGCATCCATGAGACAAAATCGGAGATAGAACCCTTCGAGAGCTTTCCTATTTCATATAGCTCATCCATATTGTAAGGTTTTTGGGCATTGGCTTCCAGGCCAAATAACAGGGCCATCACGCCACATATTAAGAATACTGTTTTTTTCATGGCAATAGCTGATCAGGATTATAGTTCAATTCCGTATAGATGCATCTTATTATATAAGGTCTTGCGGTCGATTTGCAGCAGCTTGGCTGCTACGGTCTTGTTGCCCCTCGCCTTCTGCAAGGCGGCTTCGATCTGTTCCTTCTCATGCTCGGGACGCAAGGCCCAGTCGTCCTCATCCGAGGCAATGACGGTCTTCTTGTTGGGCGCGCTGAATACTGGCAGGTCGTCCAGCTCGATGTTCTCACTTTCTGCAAACAGCACACAACGACGCACCACATTGCGCAACTCACGCAGGTTGCCGTTCCAGCGTTGCTCTTTCATGCGCTGCAAGGCATCTTCTGAAATGCCCTTCACATTCTTGCCCAACTCCTCGTTGGCCTGACGGATGAAGAAGGAGGTCAACTCATCGAAGTCCTCCAAACGGTCGCGCAAAGGCGGCACCTCGATGGCGAACTCGTTGATGCGGTGGAACAAATCCTGACGGAAACGCCCTTCCTCGATGGCATGCTCCAAGTCTTCGTTAGTGGCGGCAATGATGCGCACATCCACTTGGATGTCGGTGGCCGAGCCCACAGGCCTCACCTTCTGCTCCTGCAAGGCGCGCAAGAGTTGCATCTGCACCTCGTAAGGCAGGTTGCCCACCTCATCAAGGAACACTGTGCCACCCTTGGCTTGTTCGAACACGCCTTTCTTGTCGGCAATGGCAGAGGTAAACGAGCCTTTCAGATGGCCGAACAATTCGCTGGGTGCCAACTCTTTCGACAGACTTCCACAGTCAACGGGGATGAAGGGGCCATCCTTGAACTGACTTTTTTCGTGGATCATGCGGGCGATGTATTCTTTGCCCGTGCCACTCTCACCGAGAATCAGCACAGAGAACTTGGTGGGTGCCACCAATTCCACATGTTTGTAGAGCCGCACCATGGCGGGGCTATTGCCCCTCACCCACTGCTTGGTGCCTGGAACGAAGGTTTCCTCAACCTCATCAACGCCCGAGGTCAGTGCGGCAGCGATTTTCTCCTCCAGCACACTTGGATTGATAGGTTTCTTGAGGTAGTCGAAGGCACCGAGTTTCATGGCCGAAACAGCGGTCTGCACCTCGGCATAGCCTGTCATCACGATGATTGGCACTTTGCTCTTCAGTTTCTCGCGCACCCAAGTCATCAGGATGATACCGTCACCATCGGGCAAGCGCAAATCGGTGAGAATCAAGCCAAAGTCACCATTTGAAATCTCAATCTTGGCCTGTTCGTATCGCGACGCAAGCACGGCCTCATAACCGTTCTTCTTCAGCCAGGTCTGAATCATCAGGCCGAAGGAGGCATCGTCTTCCACAACTAGAATTCTACATTTCATGCCGCAAAGATAACATTTTTCCGTAGATTCCACAAAATTACACACAAAAAAAAGCCCCACATTGGGGAAATGTGAGGCATTTTTAAAAAAATTGAAAACGAGCAGTTCCGTATTAACGGATTTTTATTTGATGGATACTACCAAATAATTCGACATACTCCAGAAAGCTTCCTTATCGAGGATTTGCAAGGTCTGAGCCCCTTCCTCTCCTTCATTGATCTGATAGCTGCTTTCCGGGTGGGTGGTCATGATTTTGGCCTTTTTGGTATTCAGCGGGATGAGTTCAAGTTCGCGCTTGTTGCCTTCCACAAACTGTGTCTTGTCGAAGCCTTGCTTGGAGATGGCGCTCGACTGGAACAAACCGCCCTTGCTGAGGATACCCTTCTCAACCAACGTCTGCTGAGGGGCGATGCAAATCCACACCGTGTTCAGCATAGCATCTTGGTTTTCGATGGTAGCCTGTTGCGCTGCATTCTGCACCGTCATCTCATCCAAGTTGGTGCTCAACTCGTTGATGTTGTTGTTCAGGTCGGTCACCTGTTCATTCAGTTCGGCGATTTGCTCACGACTCTGCTGCAATTCATCCTTCAAGCTACTGATATAGGTATCTTTTTCTTCCAGTTGTTTCTTCAAACGATTCACAGTCTGGTTCAAGGCCTTTGAAGTTGCGCCCTGTTCGGCCAGCTGCTTTTCAAGTTTTTCGATCTTTTGGCGGTTCTCCTGCAAGGTCTGCTGGATGGCGTTAATCTCGGTAACAGCCTTGTTGGTATTGCCCTCTTGGTTATCCATCATGATGATGTTTTCCTGGGCACGCACCGCCTCAAGGGCTGCTTCAATCTCGTTGATGGTATTCAAGGCCTGGTCGAAACCACCTTTCGAAGCCACAGCTTCGGTGTACAAAGAATCGCGTTCAGCCAAAAGGGCTTGGTATTTTTCGGAACGTTCCACATTGCATGAGGTGGCCCACAAGACCACGAATAGCAAAGAAAACAATGTCAATCTATGTTGCATTTCAATTCGACTTTAATCCACCTTGTTTATGTAGCACAATGCGTGCCACAAATACGAAAACACTTGAACGCAAAGGTTATCAACAGTTTATGTTCATAACTTGCAGCGTGCCACACTGTGGAATAATGTGGAAAGTCACAGAATGCCTCAAAAAACGTGGAAAAGTGGGGAATCTACAGATACACAAAACCCGTGCTTTTGTGGCGTGGCAAGGGGAAGATGGAGGTGTTCACATCGGGACGGACATGCTTTTTGCGGAATTGTTGATACAGGCATTGCAGGGCACGTTCGGGGGTGTTGTTGTTCTCACTGAGGTGGCACAGCATGATGTTTTTCATGCCCGTATGATAGACCTCCGCCACAAATCGCGCCGACTCCTCGTTGCTCAAATGTCCGAAAGGCCCCGAGATGCGCTGCTTCAGGATGTAGGGATATGAGCCTTTTTCCAACATTTCCACATCGTAATTAGCCTCAATGACGAGGTTGTCGGCCTTGCGGATTTGCTCCTTCACCACCTTGTCGAGCATCCCGATGTCGGTGGCAATGGTCAGGGTATGTCCTTCATAGTTAAAATGATAGCCCACAGCTCCTCGCCCATCGTGCATCACCGGGAAAGCTTCAATCGTGATACCACAAATCTCAAACGGCTGCATAGGCTCAATCTCATGAAACAGTCCTGAATCAACCTTTTTTGTGGCATTGCCTTCAGCGAGACCTTGAAGACAATCGGAATGGGCGTAAATCGGGACGGGTGCGTTTTTCGTCAAAACCTCCAAGCCTTTCACATGGTCGATATGGTCATGCGTAATCAGAATGGCCTTGATGTTTTTCATGCTCAAGTCATTCTTTACCAACCCCGTAACGATTTGCTTGGCATTGACACCCGCGTCCACCAGAAGACCCTCGTCCTGCTTGCCCACATAGTAGCAATTGCCGCTGCTACCCGAGGCAAAGCTGCAAAAGACAAAAGGCGAAAGGCAGGAAAAGAGATCCATCTGAGTCAAATTTGGCCGCAAAAGTAGAAATTAAATTGGTTTTTTCCCTATTTTTGGCGCCAAAATTATCAACAATGGAAAACAACTTTGACCCCAACGCTGCCGCCGTGGCCGATTCCGGCATCTACGGCCTGCCCTGCACCGCCGAAGAGGCACAGATCATCATCATACCCGTCGAATGGGAACTCACCACGAGCTACAACCGTGGCACCGTTGACGGTCCCTCCACCATCATGGAAGCCTCCTTGCAGGTCGACCTCTGCCACCATGACTATCCCGACCTTTGGCAGAAAGGCATCTGGATGGACGAATTCCCTACCGAGCTCCGCGAACTCCACGACAAGATGGCACCCATCAGCGAGGACATCATCAACGCATTGTATGAAGGCACCATCGATGACGACCCAAAGACTTACGAAATGATGTATGACATGATTGAAGATGCCACCGAACAGAAAAACGCCTGGCTTCGCGAACGCATCGCCTACTGGAAGGCACAAGGCAAGGTGGTCGGTCTTTTGGGCGGAGACCACAGCTGTCCCCTCGCCTACCACCAATACCTCAACCAGCTCGGTGTGGAATACGGCATCCTTCACGCCGATGCCCACTGCGACCTGCGCGAGGCTTTCGAGGGCTTCAAATACTCACACGCTTCCATCTTCTTCAACACGCTGCAATTCAGCAATGTGAAGAAGCTCGTTCAAGTCGGCATCCGCGACTACTGCCATCAGGAGAAAGCCTTGGCTGAGAGTCAGCCCGATAGAATAAAGGTGTTCTTCGACCGCGACTGCCGCCGCCGCATCTACGAAGGTGCCAAATGGAAGGACATCGTGGATGAGATGGTGACCGCCTTGCCCAAGAAGGTCTACCTCTCCATCGACATCGACGCCTTAGACCCGAAGCTCTGTCCCAACACGGGCACGCCTGTTCCTGGCGGCTTGGAATACGAAGAGCTGATGTACCTCCTCAACCGCATCCGCGAGGCCGGCAAAGACATCATCGGCTTCGACCTTTGCGAAGTCTCCCCTTCGCCCGACGGCGGCGACTGGGACGGCAACGTTGGGGCGAGGGTGCTGTTCCACTTGTGCGGAGTGGCGGCAAAATAATCCTTTCTTATGACCACTCCCTATTTCGGTGAAATCATAGCGTTAATCGTAGCCTTCTCCTGGACGGCTACGGCCTTGTTTGCCGAGACCGCCAGCAAGCGTCTGGGGTCTTTGCCGCTCAACCTTATTAGAATGGTGCTCTCTTGGGCCTTCCTCTCCGTCATGCTGTGGATTGTCACGGGAGTGCCCTACCCCATGTATGCCAGCGGCAAAGCCTGGTTCTGGCTTGCGCTGTCGGGGTTGGTGGGTTATGTCTTCGGCGACTGGTGCCTGTTCAACTCTTACATTGTCTTCGGCTCACGCTACGGACAGCTTTTCATGACCTTAGCCCCGCCTATGGCGGGCATCGCGGGTTGGCTGATGCTGGGCGAGTCGATGTCGTGGTGCTCATGGCTCGCCATGCTGGTCACTTTGACAGGTATTGCCATCTCCATTCTGGCCCGTGGCGGCGAGAGCCACAAACTCACGCTCAAGCTACCCTTGAAAGGTGTGTTGTTCGGTATCGGAGCCGGCGTAGGACAAGGTGTCGGGTTGGTGCTCAGCAAGATAGGCTTAGACCATTATGCCCTGTCCATTCCCACTGAGGCGCCACAAGCCATTGCCAAGATGATGCCTTTTGCGGGCACCTACATCCGAGCTGTGGCAGGTTTCCTGGGCTTCTTCCTAATCTTGGCTTTAACGAAGCAACTGGACTTGGTCGGCAAGGGACTTCGCGACAGGAAAGGCATGACATTTGCGGCACTCACCACTTTCTTCGGGCCCTTCCTCGGCGTGTCGTTGTCGCTCATGGCAGTGCAATACGCCAAGGCAGGCATCGCCTCCACCTTGATGGCACTCACGCCCGTGCTCATCATCGTACCCTACGCCATTATTCATAAACAAAAGATTTCATTGAAAGAGGTGATCGGCACCTTGATTACCATGGTTGGCGTGGCGTTGTTTTTCTTGTTATAGGGTTTAAGATGACAAATAGGCAATTGGGGGGGATTTCATTGTTTTTCCGCATTGCAAATGCTGATATTCCAACCTACCAAATTGCAAATGCGGGAGAATGAATCATGCCACAGCTATACCAGTACGCAAAACATCATCATACAATGGAGACGGGAATCTCTGATCTATTAAAACAGGCTCTATCAAACAATTGATTTGAGGAGCGAGCAACCACAAAGCGGTAGAAACATCCAACCAATCATCCTGAACGGCGGGTACAACTACAGCAACATCAATATCGCTTTCAGGGCGAGCCGTGCCTTTGCTGTAAGAGCCATACAGATAGACTTCTGCATCGTTTATCTGCGATACAACAGCTTTCTTGAATTCTCTGACAATTTCTATCACTTGCTCTTTATCCATTTTTGCAGTTCTTTGGTGTCGTCTATCAATTGACGGCAAAACTCTTCCGTCATTCTTTTCAATAATTGCTCCTTGTATTCGGGGTAACGAGCTTCTATGTTCATTGGCATCAGCTGGGCTATAGTCTTTTGTTGTTCGGGTGACATTTCTTCAAACAGCCCACTACGAACCGATAATTGCATCAAATTATGAATATAAGGAGGGTCGTCAGCTTGGGTCTTACACCAATATGCCTTCAAGGTTTTTTCTATCACTTGATGGCACATAAAGCCAACGTATAACCACCGCTTCACAATGAACAATCCTTCCGCAGTTTCAACATCATAGTCAGCCAAATCCAACCAATATGCGACCTTCTCTTCCCGTGTCATAAATAATTGTTTACGTTTGCAAAAATACAAAAATTTCCGAATGCCGAGATGTCAATCGCAAATATACGACAAAAATACAAAACCATCCACCCTTGTAGAGACGCGATTCATCGCGTCTCCCACAATCGCATCCCCCATAATTCATCCTACCACCCAACACCAAACATAACAAACACGAACCACCATAATTCCCCCACGAAATCGAAGATTGATTTCATCGAAATCGAAGATTCAACGTAGTTAATGCTGAGCATTTCGACGCAGTCAATTTCCCATTAATCCTGAGGCTGCCATGGTGTGACAGCCCTACACCCCACCGTTGGGCTGTAGGGCTGTCGTATTACGGCAGCCGCATATCGTTGTTTTCCCGCATTGCAAATGCTGATATTCTCGCCTCTCGAATTGCAAAATTCGGGAGAACGGGGGTGTTTTTCAAACGTCAAGCCTTTCTTTCAGTTGGGCTGGCGTAACTGCAAACGAACAATCTGGATAATGTCTCATGTTGCCCGTCACCAAACAAACGCCTATGTCTTCATATATTACTGCCGCTTCGTAAAAACAAACATCCTTGGGATCTGGCAGCACCTTCTTTGTCCTATTGGGAGTGACCCAAACGCCTTGCACTTTCAATTCCTCCAAGATCGTTTTCACCAACTCCTTGTTGAATCCAAATTTGTCTCTATTCAGCACCGAAACATACTCTGCCATTATTTCCTTGGAAAGCACTGGGGTAATCTTTCCTAAAAAGACCGATTCGAGTATGGCAAAAGGCACAGAACGTTGACGGTCTTGCGCCAACAAAGCAGAAACGATGACATTGGTGTCAATGACTACATAACGCATGACACTCAATTGTTAGCGTGAACTGCGGCAATTTCCGCTTCTATTTCCGCTTCTGTCATGCCCGATTTGCCATTCTTCACGGCATCTTCATTAAGCGCATACAAGGCATCCAATCCTCTTGCAGAAACACGGGGTTTTTCTTTGATCTCGAAAGGGACACCGTTCTCCGCAACGGACTTCTTCAGAAAAATACGGACGGCCGTCGGAAGGTCGAGGCCAAGACGCTCAAACAAGGCCATGGCTTGCTCCTTAAGGCTGTCTTCTACACGGATTTGTAATGTAGATGTGGACATATTCTATAGGTTTGTGTATGATTTAGACTGCAAAAATAATACAAATTTTATTATTGTAATACATATATCCCCAAAATTACAAACACGAACCACCATAATTCCCCCACGAAATCAAAGATTGATTTCATCGAAATCGAAGATTCAACGTAGTTAATGCTGAGCATTTCGACGCAGTCAATTTCCCATTAATCCTGCGGCTGCCACGGTGTGACAGCCCTATACCCTACCACCACGGCAGCCGCTTATCGTTGTTGTTCCGCATTGCAAATACTGATATTCTCGCCTCCCGAATGGCAAATTCGGGAGAACGTGGAAAGAACACGCAAATCAAAGCCACAACGGCTCCTGCCGCCAGCCTTGGGGAAATCCCATAGCGGCAAGGTCAATAGAGGGATAATCTAAGAGTAACTGAAGTAGCTTGTCGCGCATGTCGTTCTGAGGAGAAATTATATCCAGAAAATATTTGATGATGCAGAGGTCGAAATAGATACGCAAGGGGTCGGTGGGAAGTGTCAGCCACGCTCCACTCATACTGTTGGGCAACATCGGGCGGATGGTGTTCTGCTTGTTCCATACGCGAGCATGATGGCAGCAGGAGTTGCGCGTCAGTGTAACGATGGTGAGCCACGACTCGAAGGGAGCCACCTGCAAACCAAACTTCTGAGCGATGCGCTTCTTAATGCGTGGCACTTTGATGTTGCTAAAGATGTTGGTCATCACGCCGAAAGGCAATATCTCTGCCAAAATCCATGCTGGTGGGTAGGCATCTGAATAGGTCTGCTTGAAGTGAACGATAAAATCCTCACGCGAGCGGTCAATCTCTGCATCTATTAGCGTCATCGTATGTACAAACTTGACATGATTGATGAAGTTATTTCCGTCGGTCATCCAAAATGGATTGCCCGTCATTTCGCTGCCAGTATTGACAATGGCGCTGCGCACAGCCACCTCGATTTTCTCAATCTCATTGAAGATAAACAATCTAAGTTTCTTGTCGAAACGGTAGAGTGTCATCACTTGACTAAATGAAGCTCCTTGTTTGTACTGATGCAGTTCCTTGGGTATTTGAAGCAAAGGATACATATAGGCTGACAAGCGATAATAGCCGATGTATTCAAGGTAGCGTTCTGCTTTGGCTGGGTCAGAGACGACAAGTCCGCGCGATTGTAGCAAACTAATAAGGTCGCGGGAATTGGTGTAGGGTTTTTGAAATGGAATCCTGCTAGCCATGGGTATAAAAATAAAACGACCCGCACATTTGAGCATCGTTGAGAGGCTTGGCGGGTTCTGGTGCTGCAAAAGTACAAACATTTTCCCATTCCGCAAGCGTTTTGATAAAAAAATGTTCACAAGCTTCCCCTTTAGACTGCTTCCACCACGCTTCGCTCGTGGCAGGCTCAACCTCGCAGTGACGCGAAACGGCAGAGCACCTCACCCACCACAAAAATAAATCAGCGTTGACCGGGACATAATAAATCGGCGTTTAAGGTATGTATGTTGTATTCCGAGACGCGATAAATCGGCGTCTCTACAGGCGCATACGGTTTCGTAAACGTCATTGTTTCCAATTACCATCCACCTTTGTAGAGACGCGATTCATCGCGTCTCCCACAATCGCATTCCCCACAATTCATCCTGCCACCCAACGCCAAACATAACAAACACGAACCACCATAAATCCCCCACGAAATCGAAGATTGATTTCATCGAAATCGAAGATTCAACGTAGTTAATGCTGAGCATTTCGACGCAGTCAATTTCCCATTAATCCTGCGGCTGCCACAATGCTTCGACAAACCCAGCAACCTTGAGACAGCCCTACACCAACCCACCCGCAGCAGATGACAAGCCCATGGTGGCACGTTTGCCTTATATGTAACCTTGATGAATTATTTTGTGCAAAATAGTTGTAGGTAATAAAAATATTACCTAATTTTGCAGAAAATTTGAAAGACATGCCAACCATTTTCACACTGTTCGGATACCGATTCCTGTTTTATTCCAATGACCACTCACCAATTCATGTGCATGTGGTGAAAGGAGGAGCAAAAGCGAAGTTTAATCTATTTCCAATAGAACTTGTCGAAAACCTAGGTTTCAAACCAGCGGAATTGAAGATGATTGAGGCCATTGTTGAAGAGAACGCAGAGACCATAGCGCAACATTGGAACATGTTTTTCAACAACAACAAATAAGAAGGAGGATATAACCATGAAAATAGAAAAGATTTGGCTGACCCAAACGGCTGTCTGGATTCGGACAGAGGACGGCAGAGAGGCTTACGAATTGTTTGACGATTATCCGAGACTAAAAAATGCCTCGGTTGAGCAATTAAATGACTACGACTATGACGAATTCGGAATCCATTGGGAGACGTTGGATGAAGATTTGAGTTTTGAGGGTTTTTTCGACAAGCAAGAACCTTCGCCGCTCTATAAACTGTTCATGTCGCACCCTGAACTAAATGTATCGGCTTTGGCCCGAAGGATGGGCATCTCCCAAAGCCTGATGGCACAGTATATCAGCGGAAAGAAGAAAGCCAGCAAAGCCCGAATGGATATGATTCTCGACACCATTCATGCCGTGGGGCAAGAGTTGGTGGCGGTGTAAAACGGCACTGCGGCTGCCACGGTGTGACTGCCCTACACCCCACCCTGTAGGGCTGTCGTACCACGGCAGTTGCATAGCGTTGTTTTTCCGCATTGCAAATGATGATATTCTCGCCTCCCGAATTGCAAATTCGGAAGAACGGTGCCTGTCCCCACCCTCGAACAACAGAGGGCGTTGCCCGTGGGTAGGGACACATGAAGCATCTACGGAGCGGAGCAAACCAAGCGCACTGATTGTCCAAATTTACGACTATTCCAGTTGGATACAATGAGAAGCATACCATCACCAAAGTTCACGCAGTCCGCATTATAAAATGAAGCCGAAGCCGACCAGTAGTAGCTAAGGAAACCGACACTATACACCGAAGTCTCGTTCCTGCTACCCACGGCAGGTAGGAAGACAGCTCCAGCAGCCTCAAGGGAAGACCACTGCGTAGCAGGAATGGAATTGCTACTAAAATTGGCTCCACTTTGGTTGTAATTGTTCGGGTTGTATATGCTCGTGCTCCAATCATCAGGAAACAGAATCATACCATTCACCGTCCCATTGCTAGTGCCTGTTATCTGTGCATACGCATAGCGTATGCCCGTACGCGTAATAAACACGTAAATCCACTCGGATTGGGTCAGCGTGCGCCATGCGCCAGTTGTATTGTTGATGAAATTGTGAACACCCCAGTCTGCAAGGGAATACTCACCTGTCAAATCATAGGTAAAATCTGTACCATCCGTTGGACCATAACCATCTCCTTGGTTATAGTTTCCATTGTCTTGAGTATCCCAAGGTTGGTAATAAACATTCCCATTGTTCCATCCACTCGTGCCCCAGCCGAAGAGGCTAACGATGTTTTGATTTGCATAATTCTCTCCAACATATTGGCCATCGGTTTCCACCATATCGTATTGGTGATCCATAAACGACCATTCTTGTGTTGTCTTGTTGTATTGCAGGTTACCTTGCGAGAAGTACACCTTGTCTCCGTTCCCGTTTATGGTGAACTTGCCGTTTATCGCGCCTTCGGGGGCACTGCCTCCACCATTGTATGTGAAGTTTGCCACTAAGGTGCGGTTGCTGTACACGGTAAATTGGTAATTGGCTTGGGTGGAAACCACAGTGCCGCCTTCCGTCCAGTTGGAGAAGGTGTAGTTGCTATTGGCAGTGGCTTGTACCGTACAAGTTTGGCCTTGCTGGTATTGGCCACCGCCGCTTACCGTACCACCATTGCTCGGGTTGGCGGAAACACTGATAGTGTAATTTCCCGCTTGTGGTTCAAAGTGAGCCACCAAGGTACGATTGCCCGTCACGGTGAAGGTGTATTCGGCATCAATGGAAGCCACTTGGCTGCCATCCATCCAATTAACAAAGGTGAAATTAGGATTGGCCGTGGCGGTCACTCTGCAGGTTTTCCCCTCCTCGTAGAAGCCACTCCCCGTCACCGTACCGCCGTTAGTCGGGTTGGCCGAAACATTGATGGTATAAACCCGAGTAAAGTGGGCCACAAGTTCGCGGTCACTCGTAACATGGAAATCATAAGTGGCATAGTTTGCAACTACGCTATCGTTTTCCGTCCAATTGGCGAACCGATACCCAGAGTTGGCTATGGCATGTACCGTGCAATACTGTCCACTATTATAAGTGCCTTGCGTTGCTCCTGGAGAATAGCCGACATATACAGAGCCGCCGTTGTTCGGGTTAGCAGAAACTGTTACGGTAAAACTCCGAATTTGGAAATGCGCCACAAATGAGGCAGATTCTGTCACAGTAAATGAATACGTAGCATCTGTGGAAATTACGGTTCCATCATCTTTCGTCCAGTTCACAAAATCATAGACTTCATTGGCTGTGGCTTTCAGAGTACACTCATCGCCGTAATTATAGCCGCCAGCACCTGTCACGGTGCCACCCTCTTCAGGTTCAATTTCAACAGAAATGATATAGTCTTCCGCAGAGAAATTGGCCACCAAATCACGGTCACCCGTAACGATAAACGTATATTCCGCACTTGACGACACCTGTCCGTCATTTTCAGTCCAGTTCACGAAATGGTATCCATTGGCTTCTGTAGCGTGCACTGTGCAACTTTGCCCGTATTCGTATGTACCACCACCATCAACGGTACCACCATTGTTCGGATTTGCCGCAATAGTAATCGTGTAGCTCTTTATTTGGAAATGCGCCACAAACGCAGCCGTTTCGGTCACGGTAAAAGCATAAACAGGTTCAGTGGAGACAATGGTTCCATCTTCCTTGGTCCAATTCAGGAATTCGTAGCCTTCGTTGGCCGTAGCCGTCAAGGTACATTCATCGCCATTGTTGTAGCCGCCGAAACCGTTCACTGTGCCGCCTTCTTCAGGCTCAGCAGTGGCTGTAATCGTATATTCCTGCGAGGTGAAATGCGCCATAAGGCTTCTGTTGCCCGTCACCGCAAAGCTGTATTCCGCATCGGCAGAGACTTGGCTTCCGTTCTCGGTCCAATTCACGAAGTTATAGCCTTCGTTGGCCGTGGCAACCACCGTGCAAGTATCGCCCTCGGCAAAGGTTCCGCCACCAACAGCCGTACCTCCTTCGCTCGCATCAACATGGATAGAGAAAGTCTTTGCAGTTGTGAAATCCTTCACTGTCTCTTCATAACTACCGAACTTGTTCCAAACCACAATACGATAATAATATTTCTTTCCCTCCGTCAAGCTATCCACAACAGCCACAAACTTATCCTCCTCTTTCGAGGCTTCCACACGTCTCAAGTCGGCCATGTTTTCGCTTTGGCTCACCTCAACGCCCGTCTGGAATTGCCCGGCAAAGTCAACCTGCCACGAAAAACAAACTTGGGTACCGGGAACCGTCATCTCCTCGTTCGACACAACGGCCTCTTTCACGTCCATCTCCTTGTCCTTGTGGCAAGCCGCCAAGCAAGCCAACACCATGAGGAGCAACAGGATTATGTTTGGTTTTTTCATATATCTGGATTCAAGATTTATAATTCAAAATTCAAGTTCTTATTTAACAACGGATTTCACGGATTTTACAGATGTTTTCGAGTTGTAATTTTACAGCTTTGCTGCGGATTAATACAGATGAACCGCCCCTTTCCACATCCCTATACTCCTAATTTCTAATTCCTAACTCCTAACTCCACATTCCTAACTCCCAACTGAACAACTGAACAACTTCTAACTAAAAACTATAAACTCTAAACTTTCCACTGACTCTAAACTCTAAACACTAAACTCTCAACTAAAACGCATACCCCACTCCAACTTTCCCCTCCACATCCTTAAAGCTCGTCGTCACCGCCTCAAGGCTAAGAACAAAGCCTTTCAGATGCAACTGCGCTCCAAGCGAAACATCCACGCCAGTCCAACTATCATCAGACATCTTCACCAATTGGCCATCCTTTGTGTACCAACTCTTCACACGCTGCCCATAGCCCACGCCTGCACGGAGATACAAAGGCTCTGCCGCCTTCATCATGGCTCCTCCCATCACGGAAATACGCATATTGCATTTTTCACCTGTGTAATAAGGATACTCTCCGTCCACATAACCGTTTGCATCAGCAGTATAGTTGTATTGCATCGCCTTGAAGCCGAAATTGCTCATGGCGCTAAAAAACCATCCAAACCGTTTCACCTGTCCCACACTGAATCCGAACGAGGCCTGCGGTGCGAAGGAATAGGCGGCATTTGCCGTGGCGAACCACACACTCTTTTCTCCTTGTGTCTTGATGGAATCATTCACAGGAACAGGTTTCGGTTTCTTCGGCTTTTCCTCTTTCTTGGGCTTCGGTTTGGGCAGAGCCTCAAGTTTGGGCTCCACTTGTGTCCGCTCGTTTTTCTTCACGATAATCGACCCAGTATATTCCTTATAACCCTCTTTGGTCAACCGCAATTCGTGTTGTCCTACCACAATATCATTAATCAACTTGGGCGTTTGGCCCACATAATCATTATCGATATACAAGTCGGCAATATCAGGCGTACTTTCTACTACCAACGAACCTTTGAAGGGCAAGGGGGCATCGAGCCTTATCACTTGGCCATTCATTTTTTTGGGTGATTTCCATTTTGGTGCTTGTGGTCTCATGGTTGCTTTGCTTGCATTCGATTCGGTAGGTGCCTGAAGGCAGGTCGCCCGACCATGCGCGTACACCTTTCTTCTCGTCATTGACCCAAATCTCGGCATCGGCATCCACTTGCAGGGTGACATGGGCGAAGTCAGCCGACAGTTCAGGAGCCAGATTTAAGGTCTCATTATCGGTCACTGTCACCGTCTCACTATAGGTAGAATACATCTCCTTCACAATTCTGACAACATGTTTTCCACTTTTCACAGCCTCGCTCTTGCAAGGAGCCCTACCAATATAGGCATTGTCGACAAACACACTAGCACCTTTCAAGTTTCCGTCACCAGCCACTGCAATCCAACCATAATCAGGTTCCAAATTGATTGGGACGATCTGGGTTTCATTAGGATTATTCACCTCAACCACACCTGCATACGGATGATAGTTCTGCGCTTGAACGCGACTAGGTATAAGAGCCAAAATCAACCAATTTGCGTGCAATGCCATCATCCGAAACCGGCCACACCTGTTCGTTTACCTCCAAAAGAGCATCGTGCGGCGTAATCCTGAACATCAGGAACTGTTCGTTCACCTCATCCACGAATACTGTCTCCATTTTGGCAGTGGTGAGCACCATTTCGTATGTGCGTTCCGCTTCAATCTCAATAGGATAGACATAACTCCTCAAAACGCCAAGTTTCGGATGCTTGATGGTGATTTTCCGCGAAGCACGAGGTACCCATACCCACACCTCACCAGTTTCCTGCTTGGTGTCGACGATGCCAAGGGTTCCACCTTCGAAAACAAAACCCGTTGCATTGGTAACCACCTTAATCAACGCAGCCACATCTCCATTCTGGTCGATGCGTTTGCCTTCCAAACTCGATGCCGTCAAGTCCATCGGAAGGGCTTTGAACGATTTCACGGAGATGCTTTGGGCCATTGCGCCGAAAAAGGCGTAAAGCAAAAGAAAAAGGAGACAATACCTTTTCATATATGATAGTGTTTAATGGAATTGCAAAAATAGTCTAAAAAAGGACTAGTTTTTCAAATAATGTCAAAAACTTCTAACCACGCGTTCTTTTTGTGTGAAAAAATCCATTGCCACTCAATTTTTCCCTATATTTGCCCCAAAATTCAAACCCATTTCACCAATGGCACTGAACAACCTTTTCACCCGAGGAAGCAGCCGCGAGAAGCACTTCTTCCCCACCTACGCCAAGCAGGCGGAGACGGCTCAGATTGCCGCCAAATACCTCAAGGAACTGGTCAAGAGCGACGACCCCGAGGAACGCAAACTGCTCACCCGAATGATCAAGAAACAGGAGACCACCGGCGACGAGCTGCTGCGTGAGTTCTACATCGAGCTCAACGAGGCTTTCGTAACGCCCTTCGACCGTGAGGACATGAACGCCTTGGCCATGGATCTCGACAAGTTCCTCGACTTCATCAACCACTCGGCCAAGACCATCCTGATGTACAACCCCAAGAAGATCGACAAGCAGATCAAGGAAATCGTGGACAACATCCATGAAGATGCCTCCATCATCGTGGAAGTGTTCGGCCTTTTGGACGACCTTGGGAAGAATCACCAGCAAATCAGCGACTTGTGCCAGAAGGTCACCCTTATCGAGCACGCCGTCGATGACATTTATGGCGACTACATCTCTTACCTCTTCGAGAACGAGAAGGATGAGATTGAGTTGCTGAAATACAAGGAAATAGCCCAGGTGGTGGAAGACACCACCGACCGCGCCAAAGAGGTGACCGGCACCGTTAAAAGTCTTTTAATAAAAGAATCGTGATGAACCTCTTAACCATAGCCATTATCCTCTCCATCATCCTTGCCTTCATCTTCACCTTCCTGAACGGCATGAACGACGCGGCCAACTCCATCTCGACCATCATCGCCACCAAGGTGATGACACCCGTGCAGGCCATCCTTTGGGCTTCGTTCTGGGAGTTCGCCGCCTTCCTTCTCATCCGGTTGGTACTCAACCAGCAGTTCGCCGTGGGTAACACCATGGCCAACTTCACCGACCAATCGGTCATCGACCCATACCTTATCCTATCTGCTTTGATAGGTGCAGCCATCTGGGTAGCTGTATGCACCAAAAGCGGCATGCCCATCTCCACCTCGCACGCCCTCATCGGTGGTATCATTGGAGCCTCCTGGTTTGTCAATGGAAGCAGCGTGCTACACATGACACCCATCATCATCACACTGGCATTCATCGTATTATCCCCATTGATTGGCTTGTTCCTGGGTTTCTTCCTTGAATGCATCTTCCTGAAGATTTTCAAAAACAGCCAGCGCAAACGTGTGGACAAGATTTTCAAGGTGTTGCAGCATTTCTCGACGGCTGCCTTCTGCATCGGCCACGGTTCCAACGACGCGCCCAAGACTATGGGTATCATCGCTGTGCTGATGGCCAGTGTGTTCACCACACAAGGTGTCAGCGACGGAATGAAGGAGTTCATCGGCAATTTCTACGACAGCAGCCAAGGCTTCCACATCCCTGACATTCTGGCTGTCGTGTGCTATATCATCATGTCGCTCGGCATCTTGATCGGCGGCAAAAATGTCATCAAGACCATGGGCGGCGGTTTGGCGAAGATTACGCCCGTTAGAGGGTTCTCTGCTGAGTTTGCCGGCGCCACCACCTTGATTGCCACTTCATTTATGGGTATCCCTGTCAGTACGACGCACACCATCACGGGCGGCGTCATTGGCGTGGGTCTCACCGACGGCATGAAGTCAGTGAAATGGGTCACCGCAAAGCGCATCGTCTTGTCGTGGATCCTTACCATCCCTGTGCCGCTGGTCATCGGTGGCGTCCTGAACCTGTTGTTTCACCTCTTAGTCAATTAATGCCATGAGTCTCAACAGTTTCTTCCAGTTTTTTGTCCCCAAGGAAACCAAGTTCTACCCACTCTACCAGCAGCAGGCAGCATACATCGACAAGGCTGCCACACTATTGAGGCAAATGCTTGTGGAGACCGATCTTGACCAACTTGAAGCCTTGAGAAAGCACATTAAGAATTGTGAGACCGAAGGCGACCAAGTGCTGCGCGACTTCTACAGCCAGCTCTTTGCTACCGTGCTCACCCCCTTCGACCGCGACGATGTGCACGAACTCGCCGAGATGATGGACACCTTCCTTGACCGCATCGACGACTCAGCCAACATCATCCTCACCCGCCGTTTCCTCGCCGTTGATGAAGACCTCACCACCATGGCGGACAATATCATGTTCGCCGCCGAAAACCTCAGCACCATCATCGCTGACATGCCCAATATGTTGGATAATCGCAAGGAAATCAACCGCCTCTGTCAGGAAATCAAGACTTTGGAAAACGAAAGCGATGTGCTATACGGCAGTTATATCAGCAAGCTGTTCAACAATGGCTACACCCTGACGGAAATCATCAAACGGAAAGACCTTGTGCAAGTCCTTGAAAACACCACTAATTCAGTGAAGTATATATCGGATAAGATTAGGAGTATTATTAGTAAGTTATGAATCAGCTATCAGCCATCAGCAGTCAGCTATCAGCTACGGTAAAACCAAGCTGAAAGCTGATTGCTAACAGATAACAGCCAAAAAAAGAATACACCATGCGACAAATCATCACCAGCCTGTTAGACAACGACCTCTACACCTTCAGCGTATGCTATGCCTACCTGCAAAAGTTCCCCCGCGCAATGGGACAATACACCTTCGTCGACCGCAACAACACGGTTTATCCCAAGGGATTCGCCGAAAAACTGAGGGAACAATTCGACCTTTACGGCAACATCAAAATCACCGATGAAGAGGTGCGTTTCATGAAAAAGAAATGCTACTACTTCCCGCTGTGGTTCTTCACCTTCCTGAAAGGCTTCCACATGCGCCCGTCGGAAGTCGAAGTGAGCCAAGATGAGGTAGGGCACCTGCACATCACCGTTACGGGACTGCTGTGGCGCACCGTGTTTTGGGAGATGCCCATCTTGGCCACGGTCTCCGAAATGATGCACGAGCTGAAAGGCGAATTTGAGCACTACGATGCCGAGAAGGAATACCAGAAGTCCTACGCCAAAGGCATCCGCCTCATCGGTAATGGCGTAAAATTCAGTGATTTTGGCACACGGCGTCGTTTCTCGTTCGAGCATCAAGACTTGGTCATCCGCAGCTTCATCGAGGCACAAAAGCAGTTCACCAAGACTTGTTTCGTTGGTACCTCTAATGTGCTGCTGGCCATGAAATACGACCTCACCCCTATCGGAACCATGAGCCACCAGTTCATCGAGACTTGTTCGCTCTATGGTTACAACGAGGCCAACTACCTCGCCATGGACTATTGGCAAGAGGTGTATGCTGGCAGCTTGGGTGTGTTCCTCTACGACACCTACACCCGCAAGGCCTTCTTCCAAAACTTCACCACCCTGCACGCCAAGTTGTTTGACGGTCTGCGCGTCGACAGCGGCGACAACTACGAGGCTTTGGAGGAAATCATTAACAAATACAAGGAACTGGGCATCGACCCAGCGCAAAAGTCCATCATTTTCAGCAATGGCCTTAATGTGGATGAAGCCATTGCCATCCATGAGGCCGTGGCAGGTCGCATGCAAGACTCGTTCGGCATCGGCACCCACCTTACCTGCGATGTCGACAATGTGAAGGCCATGAACATCGTGGTGAAGCTCACAGCTGCCAAGATTACGGAGAAACGTACTTGGAAGAAGGTGGTCAAACTCAGCGACGACCTCGGCAAGTACACCGGCGACCCAGGCGAGATTGAGATTTGCAAGAAAACGCTGGAAATAGAATAGCAAATCTGCTGTTTTTTCCAACTATGACCTGTGACAATGACTATGACAGCTTTTATCTAAGGAATGGCTTTACCTCTTTTATCTAAGCAGTCATAGTCATTGTCACTAGTCATTGTCACAAGGTCTCGTTTCTATTATCTTTTTTTATCTAGCATAAGTAGTGTAATAAGCCCTGTAATACAAGCAATTGGAAAGCACCGTCTTGAAGTAAGCCGTCTGCTCATACTTTTCAAACTCACGATAATGAGGGTCTGAAACAGATTGGATTTCACTAAATCCTTGTTTTTCCAAATCCTGTTGGGCATTCTTCGCTTGTGCGAATGCGATGTGCGCCTTCAATTCGGGATCTGAGGCCTCTTTCATGGCTTTATCCAAATAAGTGTTCGACAACTGCACCGTGTTCTGATAAGATTCAGCATCAAGACCAAACTTCTCATAGTTGAAGCCATTGTTCTTGTCGAAGCGGAGATAATGGCGGTAATATCCCGTCAGGCTGACATTATAGAAGAAATTACCAATCAAATAGTATGCTTTTGCCGATTCGTCACCATTATGCTTATCGCCGATTTTCTGCAACTGCATCAAAGCATCGGTTACTTCGGCCTCATTCATCTTGTCGTGAATGCATGGGAACTCATAGAGATAGTCATCGCGCATGATGACATTCTCCTCGCCACTGTACCACACCCTGATGTTGTGGCCAAAGATGCGCTTGGATTCCGTAAGGCGGGTCTGTTTGTCGAACAGCGGTTTGGCCGCCTTGAAATCGCCTTCGGTCAGGCATAACACACCTTTTACATAAGCAATGTAATTGTTGTAATTGTCCAAACCGACAGTCCTGAGTTCAGCAAGATTTTCCTCCAAGGGAGTCTTCTTTTTCTTGTTCAAGAAGGCTTGGATCTCATCAAGCAATTTGTCATTAGGCGCGCCTTCGATAGCAGTCAGATGATGCATCACCAAAAACGACTTGGCCTTTTCACCCTGCAAGGCATAACGGTTGGTCAGCACCTCATCGACAAAGGTCTTGCCTCCAAGAAAATAGTCGTTAAAAACATACTGATTATCATACAACACGCTATTCGTTGCAGTAAACAAATCGCGGTATTCGGCAAAAAGTCGGCGTTCCTCATCGGAAGTGATCTTAGGCTGACGGCAGATGTCGATATAAGCAGTCAGGTTGCGAACCATAGTCTTATAAAGCGAATCGTTCGACTTCACATTGCCCAACTGGCTGCTAGCGATGTCGAAATCCTTGTTCAGGAAATGCAGATACGAGGAAGCCAAGTTCCAGAAGTTATGGTCGTTGGCCTGCTCACACTGCCTGTCGCACACCCTCATGGCCTGATTGAAGAACGGACGGAGGTTCTCTTCCTTGTCCTCATCCCAATAAGGGTAACGCGATTGGGAGACCATATCATAATCGTAATACTCACCCAACAGTTCGCGTTCAATCTTATTGATGGCGCGCACCATCAGCACCATGGCTTGGATGGCATTGGGATCGTTGGCAATGATTTTCTCAATCTCGTTGACGGGATTGTTGAAATCGCCATAACCCATCATGAAATAGATGTCGTTGCGCTCATTGTTGTCGGCGGCACCAGCCACGAAATCTTCAAAGTTGATTTCAGATTCCCAGCCAAAGTTC
The DNA here is from genome assembly GCA_017428285.1 of Bacteroidales bacterium. The sequence goes on from JAFRRE010000188.1 coordinate 50,226, forward strand.
ATAGAGCTGTAGGCCACGGTCTTCAAGTCGAGGGAGTTGGTGAACACATGGATGAACTCACGGTTGGCCTTCTCGGTCTCGCCCATACCACGCAAAGCTCCCGCTTTCTGACTCAAAGCGTAGTAATACATCTCGGTGCGCATGTTCAACGGCTTCACATACTGGTCAAAAAGTTGAACAGCCTCTTTAAAGCGCCGTGTGTAATGCGCCAACCTGACCAGCTGATAGCCATAGCGCAATTTAAGTTCGTTGTCGCTTTCGGCATTCCAGCTCTTGGTAAGCACCGTTTTCACCTTTTCATAGTCCAAGTCACCGGCGTTGTGCTCATATTGCTCATCCCAATACCACATGTAGACCTCACTCTCAGTATCGGGGATGATACGCATGTAAGGTTCCAGGTATTTGGTGTAGGCCAGATAGAGCAGCGCCTGTTTGTGTTTCTTCACGAAATCAGGCGTGGCAAAAGCCAGCTTTTTGTCGGAAGCAGCCTTGCCTTTGGTGAGTTTCTGAAGGTCATCGCGGGTGGATTTGAACACCAGATAATAGGTGTCTTCATAGCTCAGTCCCAAGTACTTTTGCCACTCCTCGATGTTGCCATTGCGAAGCGTTTCGCCAGGGTAATAGCGGCTGTCATAGGTCAACAGGAATGGATGGTAACGCGGGTCTTTCATGATTTCCTGTGCGAAGAGGTTGTAATAGGTCTGGTCGAACTCATCCCAACCTCCACATGCAAAGGTCTTGCCCCAAAATGCCATAAGCACAAGGGCAACAAGCAGAAGTCTTTTACGCATATTCATAAGGTTTTAAGTAATTGTTCAAAATTATACTATATTGTTTTTGACTTTGGGACTTGTGTAGCTATCAGCCGTCAGCCATCAGCTATCAGCTCGGTAGCACCAAGGCTGACTGCTGATGGCTGACTGCTGACGGCCAAATTCTCGCGTCTATTATGTAAACTATATTTGTTCATCTACTTATTTTAAATTGTCCATACTATATCGGGTCAGAAAGCCATGACTCAGATGGAAATACACCCATGGGAAGTCTCTATCAATCTGGTGGTCAAGGTATTGTTTCGCCTCAGCGAGTAGCTCTGGTGTGATGTCTTCAATTTTCACGGTGAAGCCACGGTTGACATACATGCCTTGGAGGAAGCCGTCCTCTTTGATCAAATAGAGGTGGTCAGCCTTTTTCTCAAACATAGAGGTTGACAAGTCATCCTCAGTCAGTCCGTTGATGAGCTTCACCTCGCCCACATGGTTGGTCACGACACCCCAGGAGTAGATAGGCAAAGCAACATCAAAGTCAAGCGGGTATTCATTGATATTGGCCGTGTAGGCTTTCAGTAGCTCCATGTCGAGGATGGAGTTGTGGGTGTCGCCTTCCATCGGGCTTGAAGTGGCATAGCACATCAGGCTGCCTCTACTGACAGGCGGCACACCCGTCTTCTGACGGTCACGAATCTGGTGCAGGCGCAACGTGCAGCTGATGCTGCAACCCGATTGGTCGGCAAGCTGCTTCAAGAAACGAAAATAAGGTTCTTTGGTGCGTTGCGTCCAATCGCAGTCGATTTGGATCTCATTGTAGGCGACACCAGCTGCCTCCATAATATGTTCTATCGTTGAGTTGACATTCGCCGCAAGTCTGTCGACCGCCGAGTCGCCCACATAATCCAAGAACGTCGGGTTGGTGATGAACACCACAGGTATCACTTTAGTGCTGTCGTTAGGCAGTTGTTTTTTCGAAAAAGCCTGTATCGGTCCCACGACCACCGCCTTTCCGCTTTCGACATCCACATCGAAGAGGCGGACAAACAAACGCTTGCTTTCTAACTGGCCAAAATACGCGCGCTCCGTCTCCCCTATCTCGCACTTCGACTTCCAGTAATAGAAGTCCACATTGTGGTGGTGCTTTGGGGAGCATGCGAAGAGCATGACTGCCATAAGGGCGACTATTAGCAATGGGCGTTTCATAGCTGCAATTCATGTGAATTTGACTAAACGGCCTCCGCCATCAGGTCTCTTCTACCGATAAGGCTGAAGATTGTGATTTCGTTGTCCTCATTGAGGATACGAAGCGTCCTTAGAATCTCGTTCAAGGTGGAACCGCTGGTGGTCACATCGTCGATAATCAACACATTTTGCTGGCGAATTGAGGCGCAGAGTTTTTCATCGATTTGAGGATTCAATATTCCTTGAACATGACATAATTTGGGTTGGGCGAAACGATAAATATAACGAAGCATATACCGATTAACTTCGCTTGATGACTCCGGCATCACCACCAAGTTGTAATCATACAGGTTGATCTTCTTGTCAAGATTGTCCACAGCCTTTTTAATGAACTGAGTCAATTCGGGACTGTCTTGCAAGGCATCGTTAAACTTCACATACTTAATGAACGCACTTCGGACATTGCTATCCACTTGTTCAGAGAACTCATATCCATAATAGAAGCATTTGCCAAAGGCTTCTACTTGGTAGCCGTCACCTGTTAAGTTGACGATATCCTCCTTCCCATCGTGCTCGAAGTCGAACACGAACATTTGATTCTCGTTGTCGTATGTTACGCCCATAGTGTGTGTGTTTACAACTGCAAAAATACAACATAGTTTCAATAATCCAAGTGCTCAAGGAAAATTTCAAAACGCCTTTCGCCACCCACAGCCATTCCGCCACTCGGAGCAGCCGTAAGCGGTCTTTCCTTTTATAATATGCCCCTTGCCGCATAGCGGACACGGCTTGCCAATAATAGCGTCAGGATTGGCTTCAGTGGGTGTTGCTGGAGCCTCGGAAGGCATGTCATCCCTGCGAGGGATAGTGCGATGGCTGGGATCTATGCCTTCCGTTGCTTTTTTCTGTTTGGCTGTCGTTTTCTTAGGTGCCGCCTTCTTCGGTTTCTCCTCCGCCACAGCCGCCGCCACACGACGGTTGCTGTTGTCCAACATCACGGTGGTCACAATCTCCGTCACCATCTGCTTCAATTCATCAAGGAACTGCCGTGCCTCGTATTTGTGCTGCTCAATCTCACGGAGTTTCTTCTCCCAGATGCCAGTCAACTCGGCGCTTTTCAAGAGGTCTTCATGGATGAGGCCAATGAGTTCAATTCCCGTGGGTGTCGGCTCGAGGCTTTTGCGCACCTTTCTGATGTAGTTGCGCTTGAAAAGTGTCTCTATGATGGCAGCACGCGTGGAAGGCCGCCCGATGCCGTTCTCCTTCATCACCTCACGCAACGACTCATCATCGACCAGCTTGCCCGCCGTTTCCATAGCACGCAGCAAGGTGGCTTCGGTGTATGGCTTCGGCGGCGAGGTCCACTTCTCAGCCAGCTGCGGCTGATGCGGTCCATGTTCGCCTTTAGTGAAGATGGGCAAGGTCTTCTCCTCATCCTCCTGCACTTCTTTGGTCCCTGAGCCTGTCGAAGGGTCTTCTTCCTGCTTCATAGGCTTGATGACCTCGCGCCATCCCGGCTCTAATATCTGCTTGCCCGAGGTCTTGAACTCCACGTCTTCCACCTTGCCCATAACCGTCGTGGTGGCAAATTTGCAGTCGGGATAAAACACGGCAATGAAATGGCGGCAGACCTCATCATAGACCTGCTGCTCGGCAAAACTCAATCCCGTCGGCACAACACCTGTCGGGATGATGGCATGGTGGTCGGTGACCTTGCTATTGTCGAACACTTTCTTGCTCTTGGGCAGTTTCTTGCCCGCCAAAGGCGCAGTGTATTCAGCATAATTGGTCAGTTTCGCCAAAATATCAGGGCATTTCGGGTATATGTCATCACTCAGATAGGTGGTATCGACACGCGGATAGGTGGTGTATTTCTTCTCGTAGAGGCTCTGAATGGTCTGTAAAGTCTGGTCGGCGGACAAGTTGTATTTCTTGTTGCATTCCACCTGCAGCGAGGTCAAGTCATACAGCCTCGGTGGAGCTTCTGTGCCTTTCTTTGTGGAGATGTCGGTGACAGTAAACTCTTTCCCTTCAATGCTTTGCAAGTCCTTTTGACCATCCTCAACGGAACCATATTTGCCTTTAGTGGCCGTAAAGGTTGTGTCGCGATAAACGGTTGACAGCACCCAATAAGCTTCAGGCTTGAAGTTGATGATTTCGTGGTAACGGTTGACAATCAGCGCCAAAGTAGGCGTTTGAACCCTTCCAATGGACAGCACCTGTCTGTTTTGGCCGTATTTCAAGGTGTAGAGACGAGTGGCATTCATACCTAGGAGCCAGTCACCGATGGCACGCGAAAGTCCCGCTTCGTAAAGCGTCTGATAATCAGATTGATCCTTCAAAGATTTGAAGCCTTCCTTGATGGATTCTTCGGTCAAGGAAGAAATCCAAAGGCGTTTCACCCGACACTTTACAGCGGCTTTCTGCATCACCCAGCGCTGGATAAGCTCACCCTCTTGGCCAGCATCACCACAGTTTACGATTTCATCAGCCTTCTGAAACAAGGATTCAATGACTTTGAATTGTTTCTCCACGCCCTTGTCCGCAATCAATTTAATACCAAACCGTTGCGGAATCATCGGCAAGCGACTCAAAGCCCATGCCTTCCATTGGTCAGTGTAGTCGTGCGGTTCCTTCAAAGTGCATAAATGTCCGAAAGTCCAAGTCACCTGGTAGCCGTTACCCTCCATATAACCCTCATGGGCAGTGTTGGCTCCAAGCACCTTGGCAATGTCGCGGGCGACACTTGGCTTTTCGGCGATACAGACTATCATTTTAGTTAGGAGTTACCAGTTGTTCAGTTAGTAGTTTGCAGTTGTAGGGCTGTCACAGTGTGGCAGCCGCCTGACTATTGTTAGTCAGAAATCGTATCAGGGTTATAATTCATCAATATCTCAGCCTTGTCCTTTTGTGCCACAAACCACACCAAATCAGCGGGTTGGAAGGCAATCCGAGCCGAAGGATTCAAGATGAAATGTCCATCACGTTCAATGGCAATAATCATGGCATCGAAATTCTCGGCCAAGCCCGAATCCTTGAGCGCAACGCCCACATATGGACTATTGGGACGCACTTGCACATTGTACAAATCCACCTCACTCTCCTCATGCTCCTGGATGAGCGCATCGTCGAAGACTTCCACCTTGCCCACCATCAACCGGAGGTGATCTTCATGCCCCACAAAGGTAATCTTATCGAAAGGAAACAATTGGAAGTCAGACCTGGGCAACTCATACAGCTGTTTGCCGCGCTCCACGCTTACCACACTCACATTATAATTGTCACGAAAATCGGTCTCTTTGATCAGTTTTCCAGAATATACACTGTCAGGACTCAATGTCATCTTCTGCAAATGGCAGTTCTCCTGTAAGATTTCGGGGATGGCAAACACCTGCGTCGACTGGCGCTTGTTGAGGTTGCCTTGGAAGTTGTCCTCGATGCGCTTGTAGAACTTCATCGCGGGACTCATGACACGGAGCATGATCGTGTAACCAAAAGCCATGGCCATATTGATGAAATGGAAATAGGGAGCTCCAACGCCCAAATGCGACCAAAAAGCCGCATTGAAGAAATGTCGCATGACACCAGCAGCTACCACCCATACAATAATGAAACGCAAGATGAAGATACTCAAAATCAAGGTTTTATTGAATCGGCTGTTTTCCATCAGCTTGTGCGTGGTCTTGACCAAGGTATGCCTGAAGCCGATAGCCCACAGGAAAGGCGAAACCAGCACCAAAGTGATGGCCGCGCTGATGGCGATACCCCAAATGCCATGCACATATTTCATGACCTCGGAGCCAATCCAGAAGCAGATGAACAGCACCGCTATGACAATGGCAACATTAATGATGATATGCTTAAATTGTCGGCCCATGAAACTGGCCATATTCACCTTTTTGCCGCTCTTCACCTTGATGCCTCGGTCATTGCTCTCCAAATGATTCAACCAACCCTCGGGGAAATGCCCACTCAGCCAACGATAAGTCGGAACCGCTGCCTTGATGGCGTAAGGCGTGATGAAAGTCGTTATGATAGACACTGAAACGATGATGGGATACAAGAACTCGTCGATGACACCATAGCTCAAACCCAACGAGGCGATGATGAAGGAGAACTCACCGATCTGGCAGAAACAGAAACCGCCTTGAATGGATTGCTTCAAACCCAGACCTGCCAACAACCGACCGATGACATTGCTCAAAGGCTTGAAGAGCAGCAAAACCACCGTCACCACAAGAATCTGCCACCAATAATCCACCAAAATCTTCGGGTCGACCAACATACCGACCGAGACAAAGAAGATGGCACCAAACAGGTTCTTGATGGGAGTTGTCAGCTTATGAATCATCTCAGCCTCAAGGGTTTCGGCCAAGATGGAGCCCATGATGAACGCGCCTAAGGCCGATGAAAAACCAGCCACATTAGCCAAGACAACCATCATGAAACACAAGCCCACTGCAAACACGGTCAAGGTCTCTTCCGACATGAACTTACGCGACCATCGCAACACGGTCGGCACAATGAAGATACCACCGATGAACCATATCAACAGGAAGAAACCAAGTTTCAACATACTGGTAACCAGCTGCATGCCATCGAAGGTCTTACTTACCGCCAAGGTGGACAAAATGACCATCAGCAAGACAGCCTCCAGGTCTTCCACCACCAACTCACCGATGACATTGCCGCTGAATTTTTCGCGATGCAACTTCATGTCATCGAATGCCTTGGCGATAATCGTCGTGGAGGAAATCGACAACATGGCGCCGAGGAAAATGCAATCCATCTGCGACCAGCCCAACACTTTACCTAGCAGGAAACCCACTAGGCACATCGTCACCAACTCGGTCAAAGCGGTGATGCCGACCGTTCCTCCCACTTTCTTCAGCTTCTTGAAACTGAACTCCAAGCCGATACCGAACAGCATGAACACCATACCAATTTCGCTCCAAGTCTCCACACTCGTGTGGTCGTTGATGACAGGGAACCACTCGAAGTTGGGACCGATGAGGAAACCGGCAATAATATAGCCCAGTACCACAGGCTGCTTCAACCATTTGAAAATCACTGTTGTAATACCTGCCGTGACAAGTATTAAGGCAAGGTCGGAGAATAATGCGGGTAAGGATTCCATGGCTATCAGTTATCAGTTATCAGTTGTTCAGTTGACAGTTGTTCAGTTCCGTAGGCGTATTGCATCAAGGCTTTGGCGTTGGTTTCGGTAGAGACAAACCAAACTATATCGCCATGTTGGAACACGAATGAAGCTTGAGGATTAAGGAAGAATTCATCGTCGCGTTGAATGGCAATTACCATGACATTGAAGCGATTGAGCAAGTCGGAATCATGAAGGGAGACACCGGCATAACGGCTGTTCGGGCCCACCACTGAGTTATGGATATCGACATCGCTCTCAGGACGTTCCTTGATCAGCACATCATCTTCCACCTCGACGAACGGCCTAAGCTTGGCCAGCTGCTCTTCGGTACCGATGAAAGTCACCTCATCGGCAGGATACAATATGAAGTCGCGACGAGGTAGGTCAATGATCTCATCAGCTCGGTCAACACACACTACACTAGCCCCATAGGTTGGGCGAAAGTCGGTCTCGCGTATGCGTTTGCCGACATATTGGCTCTTTGGACTCAAAGCCATCTTCTCCATAGTGAAATTCTCCTGCAACACTTCAGGCAACACAAACGACTTTAAGGTTTCGCGTTTATTCATGTTTTCGAGGAAACGACGTTCAATAATTTCATACCAATGCATCACAGGCGTAATCACACGAAGAACGATGACATAAATAACTGACAAACCCAAGGCAATCAAATGATTAGATGCATTTTGCAGGCCAAGACTATCCCAAAACTCAGTACCCAAATAATGGTTGTGAATGTTGACCGCGACACCCCAAACAAGGATGATGCGCAAGATGAAAATCAACTTGATGGAGTTCTTGTTGAACTGACTCTCAGCCATCAGTTTTCCAGTAGTCTTTTTCATGCCATGCTTAAAGGCCACCGCCCACAGGAAGGGTGACATGACCAGCAGGGTGACAGCCAGTGAGACCAAGCCACTAATAGGCTGAGGCACATAATCTTCAATGAACATACAGAGCGAGAAGCAAATCAGCATCAAGGCGATGATGATGGAAGCATACAGCACCAAGTTCTTCAGTTGGCTCAAAAGATAAGCCTTCATTGTCATTTCCTCACCATTCGTAGACTTGACGGCTTTTTCCTTACTTCCAAAGCCGTTTTTCCAACTATCAGGCACTTTCTTCTCGATCCAACGGAATAGTGGCTCTCCGCCCTTAATCATATAAGGAGTGAGGAAAGTGGTGATGATGGACACCGAAACGATGATGGGATACAAGAAATCATCGATGACGCCAAAACTCATACCCACCGTGGCGATGATGAACGAGAACTCACCGATTTGACCAAAACACATGCCCGCACGAACGGCATTGTGGAGGTTATCGCCCGAAAACAGCATACCCAGACCTGAACTCAATGATTTCAGCACGACCACGACAATAGTGATGACCAAAATCTGCCACCAATATTGTACCAAGATGGCCGGATTGACCATCATACCTACCGAAACAAAGAACACGGCTCCAAACAAGTTCTTGATGGGAGTGGTGAGTTTATGTATCATCTCAGCCTCAAGTGTTTCGGCCAAGATGGAACCCATGATAAAGGCACCCAAAGCCGATGAGAAGCCCGCCTTGTTGGCTAACCAAACCATGAAAAAACACAGGCCGACGGCAAACACCGTCAAGGTCTCTTCCGACATGAACTTGCGCGCCCATTTGAGGATAGTCGGAATGAGGAACACACCACCGACATACCATACCAAGAGGAAGAAAACAAGGCGTACTACGCTCATCATCAATTCTTTTCCATCCAAGGTAGCGCTGACCGCCATGGTGGAAAGCACCACCATCATCAAGATGGCAGCCAAATCTTCAACCACCAGAACGCCAATAACACTCCCCGTAAAACGCTCCCCTTTCATCTTCAAGTCATCGAAAGCCTTGGCGATGATGGTTGTGGACGACATGGAAAGCATGGCACCCAGGAAGATGCTGTCCATCTGCGACCAGCCCATCACCTTACCGAGCAAAAAGCCGATAATGCACATGGAGATCAACTCCGTGAGTGCCGTGATGCCTACTGTACCAGCTTGTTTCCTCAGTTTTTTGAAACTGAATTCCAGACCAATGGCAAACAGCAAGAAGACCATACCAATTTCACTCCAAACCTCCACACTTTCATGGTCGTTGATGACGGGGAACCAAGGAAAATAAGGTCCAATGAGCAGACCAGCAATGATATAGCCCAAAACCAGGGGATGTTTCAACCATTTGAAAATCACTGTTGTAACACCTGCCGTAACGAGAATTAGAGCAAGGTCAGAGAATATTGCGGGTAAGGATTCCATAAGGACAATCATGTTTTTACGAGTTTGCAAAAATACAAAATATACCCGTAAAACCAAAATCAATCTTTGCCAGAGATGGCCTGCAAATATGGATTATTAGCAGGCTTCGGGATACATGTCATATCCAAGCTAGCTATGAAGAACTGAAAATCAATTCATCCCTTTCATCACTTCCAGCAAACTGCCATACGAATCCACGCAACCATATCTCACCTGACTTGTTGAGACATTGTTGAACAACTTCTTGGCACAGTCAATCTTTGCCTTTTCCACGCCTTTCAGTTGCATCGAATCCATCGAGCCTTTGGTTTCGGCGATGAAGAACACATGCTTGACGCCCATGCCATCGTTGAAGGCGATAGCCCAGTCGGGAGCATAATTGCCCACTGGTGTTGGGATTTGGAACGACCTCGGCAACTTGGCATAGACGCAAACCTCCTCCGCCTTGTCCAAATCCTCGGCAAAAGTACGCTCGCCTTGGCTATCGGGGAACACGTAATCAAGGATATGCTTCTTGGCCTCATAGGCTTTGTCAACCGTTTGGCGACTCTTTTCTTTGGTGAAGATGTCAGAATCGTACTGGTTTTCCGTGCGGTTGTAACTGATGTGCTCCACAATCATCGTGGCTTTCTGCTCGCGGATGATATGGCTTACCTTGCGAATGAACTCTTCAGGGTTGTTCTTGAACATGTACAGCTTCGACCGCTGAATGCCCTTCAGAATGCGAGTGACCGTGCGGCGGGTCAGCGTGGCTGCTTTGGCGATGTCGCCCACCAAGTCGTAGGGCACATTGCTGGTTGACACATCACGCATCTCCTTTGTCCGCGTGCTTTGCTCACCGGTGAAGTCCAGTTCATCATCGCCTTGTATGCCTGTAGTCACGACATACTTCAGCTGCGTGACATTCAAATCGCTGTTGATGGCGGCAATGGCTTTCTGAATCAGCTCCTCGCTGTCGTAATGCACCGTATAGACATAGCGGTGGTTGATTTCGTTCCACAAGGCCTTGAATTCCTTCTTCTCGGCATTGTCGTTCAAACGCTCGTTCACCACTTCAGCCTTGCCGTTGGCATCTTCCACCATATCGTCAAAAGCTGCTGGGTCAAAGATACTCTGAATCAGTTTGTGCACCTGCTCTTCAATGGGTTGCAGTTTTTTGCTCATCAGAGCCAAAGTACCCTTCTCCATATCGGTATGATAGTCTTGCAGAATGTTGCCCTTTTCATCGATATAGTCGTTGTCGTACAGATAACTTACGATGCTGGCAGCCTCCTGCTCCGATATGGTGTGTTTCTCCACACCCACTTTGACGGTAACGCCTTTGAAGTAATCGACTGTCGCTTGTGTCGGACGTTCACGCAAAGTGTCTTTGGTCTCTTTCTGCAAAGCATCAACGAAAGAACTGTAGTTCTCGTTGGCGATGACGGTCAGTTTGTTGGTGTCGTGTACGGCATCGCCCAAGCGTTCCTTGTCCATGCGGTTGCCGTCATTATCAACGCAGATTCGCAAACCGCGACCGACTTCCTGCCGTTTGGCGGTGCTGGAATTGGCGTGACGCAACGTGCAGATTTGGAACACATTGGGATTGTCCCAACCTTCGCGCAGGGCAGAATGGGAGAAGATGAATCGTGTCGGCTCATCAAAACTCAACAGGCGTTCCTTGTTCTTCAGAATCAGGTCGTAAGCCGAGATGTCATCTGATGTATCCTTGCCGCGTTTTACCTCACTATCAATTGAATGGCCCTTCTTGTCGATGGAGAAATAGCCGTTGTGTACTTGTGCAGCGGTAAAACGACGCAGGTATTTCTGATAATCATCCTCAAACAGAGTCAGGTTCTCGTTCAGATAGCGATTGTATTCATCCTCAAACATCTTCCACAGCGGACCTTGCACCTCGTTTCCATCTGTATCATAGCTCTTGTAGTTGGTCACCTCATCGATGAAGAACAGCGAAAGAGTCTTGATGCCCTGCTGGAACAAGGCTCTCTCTTTCTCGAAATGCGACTTGATGGTTTCCCGTATTTGTATCAGTTGGATGGCTTTCTCGCTGACATCGCCCATTACCTCGCCCTGACGCAGTTGCTTGCCGTTTTGGAAATAGACCGTGTTGGCCAGCGGGTTGATCTCGGTGATAACAAAATCTTTGTAGGCAGGAAGTTGCGAAACGGCAAACAGCGAATCGCCTTGCTCGAACTTGCAAAGTTGTCGGCGGGTGGCAGCGGCGCCTTTCACCTCGATTTCAAGCCTGACCACCGGTGCGTGGTTCTTCGAAAGGATGATGCTATCGAAATAGATGTAGCTTTGTGTGCCCAACAGGTTCTGCACTGTGATACCCTTTACTTGGATTTTCTTCACCAAGCGTTGTTTGTAGGCATCGTAGGCATCCAGCGCATAGATGCAGTTGTGCGAAGTCTTGTGGGTGGCAGAATAGTTGAGCACAAACAGCGGTTTGAAGTTGCGCAAGGCCCTTTGCGTGGCTTCGCCCTCCATCTTCTGCGGCTCGTCCATAATGATGATAGGACGGTTGGCGGCAATCACGTCGATGGGACGACGGCTTTGAAAATCGTCGCGTTTGGAGTAGATGATACGCGCCTCCTTGTTGGCCGCACCTTCCTTGAACGAGGTGTTGAACGCCTGCACGTTGATAATCATCACGTTGATGCTGGCATCGCTGCTGAACGAGTCGATTTGGGTGAGGTTGGCGCTGTTGTAGATGAAATAGCGGGCTTTCTTGCCGTAGAACTCCATGAAATGCTCTTCCAGCATGGTGAAGCTCTTATAGACTCCTTCGCGGATAGCGATGCTGGGCACCACCACGATGAACTTCGACCAGCCGAAGCGTTTGTTCATCTCGAACATGGTCTTGATATAGACGTAGGTCTTGCCCGTGCCCGTCTCCATCTCCACATCCAACGAGCAGGCACCGAGGCCGTTGGTGGCCGCCAAGGACTTGCTCAGCGGGATGTCGTTCTGCACCTGCTGATGGTGGATGTTCTCCAACAACTGGTTAGCGTTGAGTTCCACATCGGCATTGCGGTAGCCCACATACTCCTCCTCAAACTCGGCCTTCAACTGCAGTTTCTGCTTGCCCAAGTCGCGGCGATACTGCGCGTTGGTCTTCGAGGGTTGTCCCGCGAACACGCTCACCGTGCTTTCCACCGCATCGGTCTGGTATTGCTGTATTTTGAATTTGAATTTCATTTCGCATAAATCTGTATGAGGTTTTCTTTGTCAACCGACCATTGACCACCTTTAGCCGGTCCGATTCTAATAACAATTCTTTGTTCTTGGAGAGCTTTAATCTTATTTGCAACAGTCCTTCGGGATACTTGTATGGCTGATGCCATATCATCCAAGGAAATCGATGGCTTTTCCATAATAAGTGAAAGAATTTCCGCCTCTATTTTTGGGGCATTTTTCAGTGCATTTTTCAGTGCATTTTTCAGTGCATTTTCAGTAACATCATACTGTTTTTTCGATGCAATGGCGATTGCGCTCAAACTTGCACGAAGCATAAAATCATCCTGCTTGAACACAGGCTTTGGCCATCCTCCTTCCTCTAACTCCCTATACATGCGGTCAACCCCCTCGCCAAATTCACGGATGAACTCATATTCTTTCATGAAAGCGGCAATCTTGGGGTTGCGGGAAAAATGGGTGGTTCGCATGTTGTTGAGGCGGACACGCCCGGGCAAGATGCCAGGACTTTCGACCGTGTAGTGGTCGTCGAACATTTTGATTTGGATGTCCGTTCCCAGAATCGAGTAATCGCGGTGGGCTATGGCATTAACAATCAGCTCGGTCCAACAAAACTCGGGATACTCCACCTCTGTTACGAAGCGTGCTTCAGGCCCCAAATAAGTGTGTTCTTTTATCTGCGTCTTGACGAAAGCGATAGCCTCGCGTGTCATATCCAAGATACGACCCTTGAAGATGACATCCTTGATGACATTCATCTCGCGTCCCACTTTCTCTTCCGTTCCGTCATAGCGGATGAAACGCACCCAAGCACGTTGGAAAAAACGCTGCGGTTCTTTTCCAAACAACAGTATGGCGGCACCGCTAATCTGTTCCTTGCCATCTTTATTCAGGATATAATCACCGTTGGTGCGAAGAAAAGTCAACGCATCTTTCTTATAACCAATCCTCTCGCAATACTTTGAAACAAAGTCCAAATCCAAATCATCAACCGTGGCCCTTGCAACGGGGTAATCCTCATAATACTGCACCCCTTTCGCCAGCATGATTTGCATACGGTCGTCAAAGGAGAGTTTCTTGGATTTGTCGCCAACACGATAGTAAGCCTCATCGGAAGAAGTGGCATGCATGGCGCTGCTCTGCTCCACCTCCAAAATTAGGATGTGGTTGTCTTTTCCGTACTTGTCGATGCAGGGGATGCGCTCGGGATGGACGTTGACCGATGGGATGCAATAGTCGAACGGCACACGCAGCAAGTCGTTAATGCGCTCGGTCATCCCATCGATGCCGCTGATGGTGCCGTCGTCCTCAATGCCAACGGCGATGGTACCGCCATCGGCGTTGGCCATGGCCACCATCGTGACGGCCAATGCCTTGGGCTCGATACGGCCGCTTTTCTTGTCGTAGGTCTGTCCCTCGGGCTGATTCAGATAATAGTCAATCGTTTTCATAGGGCAAAGATACTAAATTTGATAGCGTCGCTATGGTGGTTTCTATCGTAACGGACTGGTATTGTTGTAGTTTGAATTTGAATTTCATTGTTTACTATTGATAAAGCATCGAATTAAATCCAATATTATTAAGATCTCTTGTTATAGTTTCTGTTTTTTCAAAAAGTTTAATGTCATTCCAATCAACAATCATTTTTCGTTCGGGAGCATTGTCAGCTAATACGGAATACCAAATAGGTGGTAAGGTAATGGATTCGTCCACGTCATCAAAACTCAATTCAAAACTATCCCACCAGCCAAATGTGCCAGGCAAAATTGGGTCATATCTTGCAGGACCATATTCTTTGCTAAGACCCCTGACAGACGTAATATCTCTTGTAGTATTGTCGCCAGAAATAACGAAATACTTCTTTAGCCTATCGACACCTTCAGGTTCTTTTTCTTTATTTGGATTCAAGATTAAAGGAATGTGGATAAAGAAATTAATGTATTTAGCGTACACTGTTCCTTTATTCAACAACCTGTATTTAAGTTCATATTTGGTTTCTATAGTATGTTTGTCTTCACGCTTGTCATACATCACAGCTATTTTCAAAGGCTTTTCGATGATATGAGTTGTTGTTTTATGCAACTCGAATTCGATAGCCATCACAGGATGCTTGCTTCTGTTCATCACATCACGAATCTCATAATCTTCCATCACCTCAATAGCAGCATTCCTTCGCTTATAATATAGGTGGGTCAATTTGTTTTGGTGAACAGTATTGCTTTGAGAAATTTGCACTACAAAAAAGCCGCTTTCATTATCATTGGGAATAACTGTTATTTCAACATCATCAATAAGCGGTTGGATGTTAGATGACAACAATTGAGACAGCTTGTCTTTAGACATTTCCTTGTATGGAATTGGCAACAATTCATTGGGGATGGCATGACCGTTATCTCCAGCCTTTTGCCTGATTCCATAAATAATCGTTCCACCATTGGCATTAGCCATAGCACTCACATCCTTTGCCAATTCCTCTTTCCATTTCTTGTTTTCAACGGCAAAAGAGCTTTTGTATTCCAACTCCGTGGACTCCTCAATTTCGTTGTCAATCAACGATTGCAGGTCTTCTATGGTACTGAATTTCATCATTTACAAAACCCTCCTGATAGTGTCTTTGCTATAAGCTTGGAAAATCTGCTCAAAGTTGTCCGCCACGTTGTCCGTGGCGAGGCTGCTGTCGCGGAGGACGAAGTAGTAGGGATGCTGGCGGGCGATTTCGGTGATGGTGGTCTCGTTCACGTCCTTGTCGAAGCAGGCCATGAGGTAGTTGTCGGCGACGCTCCAGACGGTCTTGCCC
>JAFRRE010000018.1 GCA_017428285.1 Bacteroidales bacterium
TACGGTTAGCGCCAAATAGGCAAATCCGCAAAGGAGTAGGACGATGCCTTCCATCCAGTTGACATCGACGACGGCGTCTTTGCTCATGAAAAAGTCGTTGGCCATCAAGGCGATGATGAGGGTGGCGAAAAAACCTACGGGGATGTCGCGGCGGATGGAAACGCGGCTCACATCGATGGGCCAGATGAGCGAACTCACGCCCAAAATGAGCAGGATGTTCATCGTGTTGCTCCCGATGATGTTGCCGATGGCCAAGCCTGGGCTGCCCTTGATACACGAAAACACGTTGACAATCATCTCAGGCAGCGAGGTGCCGAAGGCTACGATGGTGAGGCCAATGATGAGCGGTGATAATTTCGCACGAATGCCCACGCTGGTGGCCCCGTTGACAAGCCAATTGGCACCTAGAATCAAGGCAACGAAGCCGAGGATGAGTAATAATAAAGGTATTAGAGAATCCATTTCTTTTGGTAGCGGCGTTTCGACAGGCTCAACGACCTTCGCTTTTTGGCAAGGTCCCTGAGCTTGTCGAAGGGCCGATTCATATATTAAACGTTATAATGTCTCGCTCCAAATATCTTGCTTCCCACACGCACCAAAGTTGCGCCTTCCTCAACAGCAATCGGATAGTCGTCCGACATGCCCATCGAAATCTCCTTGAACTGCGACTGATTAGCAAAATACTCTTTTTTAAGCGTATCAAATATGTCTTTCAAATGTTTGAATTCCTTGCGGACTTCGGCCTTGTCATCAGTGAAAGTGGCCATGCCCATTACACCACAGATACGTATGTTCTGCATCTGTTTGAACGCTTCTGAATCAAGCAATTGGCGAGCTTCATCCATATCGAGGCCAAATTTGGTTTCCTCCTGAGCGATGTGGAATTGCAACAGGCAATCCACCACACGGTCATGCTTCTTGGCTTCCTTGTTGACGCCTTCCAACAGGTTAGCCGAGTCTATACTATGGATGAGCGTGACAAATGGGATGATGTATTTGATTTTGTTGGTCTGCAAATGGCCGATGAAGTGCCACTGGATATCTTGCGGCAGCACTTCATGCTTATCGCGCATCTCAAGAGCGTGGTTTTCGCCGAAAATACGTTGGCCTGCGTCGTAAGCTTCTTGCAAGTCACTGACAGGCTTGGTTTTGCTGACAGCTACCAAAGTCACTGACTCGGGCAGCGTCGCCCTAATTTTTTTCAAGTTTTCCTTAATCATAGCTTTATGATTTAAAAACGTGCAAAAATACTGAAAATCTAATTGCAAGCATCCATTCCAACAATTAAACAATTAAACAACTCAACAATCAACATAAATTCCTATCTTTGCGCCCAAATTTCGAAGAATTATGTTTGAAGGTTTAAGCGAAAAACTAGAACGTTCGTTCAAAGTCCTTAAGGGACAGGCTTATATCACTGAGGTGAATATTGCCGACACGATGAAGGAAATCCGTCGCGCCCTCTTGGATGCCGACGTCAGCTATAAGATTGCCAAGGATGTCACCAACAATATCAAGGAGAAGGCTCTGGGCCAGGAGATTCTCACTTCGGTGAAGCCAGGTGAGATGATGGTCAAGATCGTGCATGATGAGTTGGCCGAATTGATGGGCGGTGAGGCCGTCGACATTAACCTGAAGGGTCAGCCGAGCATCATCTTGATTGCAGGTCTGCAAGGTTCGGGTAAAACCACTTTCTCTGCCAAGTTGGCCTCTTATCTGAAACGCAAACGCAGCAAGCAAGTCTTGTTGGTGGCTGGCGACGTGTACCGTCCTGCTGCTATCGAACAATTGAAAGTATTGGGACAACAGGTTGAGGTTGAAGTGTACAGTGAAGATGGCAACAAAAACCCCGTGCAGATTGCACAAAACGCCATCAACCACGCCCGTAATCAAGGCAAGAACGTGGTCATTATCGATACCGCCGGTCGTCTGGCCGTCGACGAAGAGATGATGAACGAGATTGCCAACATCAAGGAAACGGTTCATCCGCACGAGACCTTGTTTGTGGTGGACTCCATGACAGGTCAGGATGCCGTGAACACGGCCAAGGCCTTCAATGATCGCTTGGACTTCGACGGTGTTGTGCTCACCAAGTTGGACGGTGACACCCGTGGCGGTGCTGCCCTTACCATCCGCACAGTGGTGGAGAAACCCATCAAGTTCGTCGGTATCGGCGAGAAGATGGATGCTCTCGATGTGTTCCACCCCAAGCGCATGGCCGACCGTATCCTCGGCATGGGCGACATCGTCTCTCTCGTGGAACGTGCCCAAGAGCAGTTCGATGAAGAGGAAGCCCGCAAGTTACAGAAGAAACTCGCCAAGAACGAGTTCAACTATAACGACTTCCTGAAGCAAATCCAGCAAATAAAGAAGATGGGTAACCTGAAGGACTTGGCCAGCATGATTCCTGGCATGGACAAGGCCTTGAAAGGCGAAGAAATCGACGACGACGCCTTCAAGAGCATCGAGGCCATCATCTATTCGATGACTCCTGCCGAGCGCGAGAACCCGAAATTGCTTAACGGCACGCGTCGTAAGCGTATTGCCGACGGAAGCGGCACCAGCATCGTTGAGGTGAACCGTCTCGTTAAGCAGTTCGAGGAGACCTCGAAGATGATGCGCATGATGACCACCGGTGGAGGCAAGAAGCTTATGCGCATGGCGGGGAACATGAAACGCCGCTAATCATAATTCAAGATTCAAGATTCAAAATTTATAATTATGGATAAGATTATTGATGGTAAAATCATCTCTGAACAGATAAAGAAAGAGATCGCGGCTGAAGTCGCAGACATGATCGACCACGGCAAACCCGCTCCGCATCTCGCAGCAGTCATTGTGGGCGATGACGGCGCCAGCAAGACCTACGTGGCATCGAAGGAAAAAGCCTGCCACTCAGTGGGTATGACTTCATCGGTGTATCGCCTGCCCGTTACGACGACAGAAAAGGAAATGCTCGACATGGTGGCGTTCCTCAACAATGACCCCGAAATCGACGGGTACATCATCCAACTGCCGCTGCCCAAGCATATCGATGAGAACAAAGTCATCGCCGCCATCAAGCCTGAAAAGGACGTGGACGGCTTCACGAGTATCAACGCAGGTCGAATGATGCTTGGGTTGCCTTGCTACATTCCCGCCACACCAAACGGCATCATGGAACTCATCAAACGCTCTGGCATTGAGACTGTGGGCAAGAATGTGGTTGTATTGGGTCGTTCCAACATCGTGGGCACACCTATGGCGATTTTGATGTCGCGCAAAGGCATCGACTCGACCGTCACTTTGTGCCATAGCCGCACCAAGAACCTGCCCGACATCTGCCGCAATGCCGACATCCTTGTGGCCGCCATCGGGAAGCAGGGCTTCGTGACCGCCGACATGGTGAAACCCGGTGCAGTGGTCATCGACGTGGGCATCCACCGCATTGAAGACCCAACTAGCCCGAAGGGGTACAAAATCATGGGCGACGTAGACTATGATGAAGTTTACAAAGTGGCCTCCAAAATCACTCCTGTCCCAGGTGGTGTAGGCCCAATGACCATTGTCTCGCTGCTGCAAAACACACTGAAAGCAGCAAAAGGCGAAGTCTATCCGAAATAAGCTTTCTTGGTTTTATGATAACGGGATCTCCTTTTCAGGGTCATCCCGTTTTTTATTGCCAGTAATTCAAGAATTTTACTTAGTTTTGCATCTTTTAGATAAAGGGAATATGAAAAAAGGATTGCTTATCACACTATTGTTGTTGTCGCTTGCCACATGGACAAAAGCGCAAGAGGAAGGTACGGCGGACTTCTCGCCTTTGTTCTTTCCACAACTCAAGGCCGAATTGCCTAAAGAGGTGAACGAAACCTCAGGGCTTTTCTTCCACAACGGTCGCCTATGGACGCACAACGACAGCGGCGGCAAACCGATTTTGTACGCCCTCGACACGACTTCTTTTGAAGTGGTGCAAAAGATTACGCTCTCCAATGCAAAAAACAAGGACTGGGAGGATATCTGCACCGATGGTGAAATGGTCTATATTGGCGACTTCGGCAACAATAAAGGCAGCCGTAAGAACTTGAGAATCTACACTTTCCCAATATCAAGCATTCCCAAGGAAGGCGACACCACCCTTGTTGTGGACTCCATTAGATTCCGTTTTGGCGACCAGACAGACTTCAAACACATAAAACACGAGCACGACTTCGATTGCGAGGCCATGTTTGCAACGGATGACTATCTTTATCTTTTCAGCAAAGGCTGGGCTACGGGTACAACGCGTCTATACCGACTCTCAAAAACGACAGGAAACCAAGTGGCGGAGGTGGTCAACGGCTTTGACTCACAAGGGCTAATCACGGGTGCCGATTATGACAGAGAGAGTCGCATATTAGTCGTTGTAGGCTATGTGAAGACCCTTTGGAAGCCTTTTATGTACATTATCTTTGACTTCGATGAGGCAGGTGTGAAACTCTCGAACCGCCGTATTGAGATGCCCCAACTAGCTGGTGCACAAGTCGAGGGCATTTGCTTCTTCGAGGATGGGCAATGTTACGTTACAGCTGAGACTTCTCCGACCATAACGTCAAAGGTTTTTGTGGTCGATTTCCGCAAATGGATAGAAAAATCGCTTAAAAACGAGAAGGAATGAAACGCATTGCCATCATCTTGTTGTTTATAGCGCTGAGTGTTACGGCATTTGCCCAGCATCCGAAGAAAGCGGTGAAAGCCTACGAGTCGGCGGAAAAAGCATTCCAGAAACGCGATTACCAGAAAGCCCATCGAGAGCTGCTGAAAGCCGTACTGGCCGACCCGAACTATGCCGAAGCCTGGCTTCTGGAGGGTGAAGTCGGGATGGAGATGGAAGACTACGACTTGGCTATGCTAGGTTACGAAAACGCTTTGTCAACTGATTCGCTGCTATTTCCGCCTGCGGCCATCACCTTGGCACGTCTATACGACACTCGCGGCAACTATAAGCGAGAGATTGCCTTGCTACGATGGTATCTATCGAAAGGTTTCGGCCATACTGCCAATGACGCTACGGCTTACGAGCTATTGGCAAAAGCTTCATTCCGCGACTGGGCGGTGAGTCATCCTGTCGCCTTTGAGCCTGAAAATCTTGGGGCAGCGGTCAATTCGAGCCACGACGAATATGTGAATATGCTATCGTTCGATGGCACACAACTCTTGTTTACGCGCAAGATGCCATTGGACAACAACTACCAGAAAGAGTTCCTTTTCGTATCCCATCTAGAAAACGAGCAATGGACCGAACCTCAACCACTTGCCTTTTCCAACTTCCCACAAGAGGTCGACCCGGGCGCAGCTTTCATCTCTGCCGACGGGAAGAAACTCTACTTGACAGGCTGTGGTTGGAGCCGCGACAGCAGCTGCGACATTTATGTATCGGAATTGAAAGACAATCGATGGGCCATGCCACGACGTTTGTCAGAAGGCATCAACACGAGGAGTTGGGAGTCGCAACCATGCGTGAGCAGCGATGGCAAGGAACTCTATTTTGTGTCGCGCCGCTCGGGTCAGGCTGACATTTATTGCAGCAAACGTAATACAGACGGCACTTGGAGTGAGCCACAAAACATAGGCGGTCCTATCAATACAAAAGGCACTGAAATGGCACCTTTCCTGCACCCTGACGGGCATACGCTCTACTTCTCATCCGACACGCATATCGGTATGGGCGGCTTTGACCTTTTCATGAGTCGCAGAGACGATAACGGGCATTGGCAGGAGCCTGTCAATTTAGGTTTCCCCATCAACACCAGCGGTGACGAAATCAACTTCTTCGTGGCTGCCGATGGCAAAACTGCCTTCATTTCCTCACAGCGCGATGGCGGCAAAGGCGGCTATGACATCTACACCTTTGAACTACCTGAAGAAATCCGCTCAGACTCTGCCAATTATTTAGCTACTGTGGATGTGGTGGAACTGGTTCCAGGCGATGCGGTAATCCTGCAAAACATCCAATTTGAATTCAACAGCGCTGCCTTGACGGCCGACTCAGAGTCGGGTATCCAGGCATTGACTGCCTTTCTTAAGCGCAATCCCGAATTGAAGGTGGAGCTTGCCGGGCATACCGACAATGTCGGAAGTGACAGCTACAATCTGAAACTTTCTTCCGAACGTGCCGAAATCGTTAAACAAGCCTTGGTTGACAATGGAATTGACGCAACCCGACTCACTGCTAAAGGCTATGGAGCCACTCAGCCATTAGTCTCTAACGACAGTGAAGAGCACCGTGCAATGAACCGCAGGACTGAGATGGTCGTAAAATGAAACAAATGACAAACACTAAACAAGCACATCGTATGAAAGCCAAAACTGTATTAATCGCCCTTGCATCGGTAGTCGTGCTTTCCTCATGCACGAAAACGCCAGAACCAAGTGAGGAATCTCCTCTCAGTTTTTCCATTTTGGGCGACAGTTATTCTTCTTTCAAAGGCACTGTGGATCCTGAAACCAACGATGTTTGGTGTTACGATACTATAGGAGTGACAAATGCCGAGCAGATGTGGTGGCACAAAGTGGCCACGAAGATGGAGTGGACGCTTGACAAGAACAACTCATTCTCCGGTTCTTTGATTTGCAATTATTGGGATTTCAACGCTGGGTCATACTACAAACCGCATTCTTTCATCAATCGAATGGACAATCTTGGCGACCCTGATGTGATTTTTGTCTTTGGAGGTACCAACGATGTTTGGAATGGTGCATATCATGGCGAGTACGTTTATTCTGACTGGACCGAAAGTCAGCTCGAACAGTATAAGCCAGCATTGGCTTATTTGTTTGAGAATTTGAAACAGCTCTATCCCAAGGCAATCATTTATTTTATGATTGACACATCCCTTACCGGCTTCGATCATACCGGGCAATTATTCGTAGAGTCGGCACATACCATTGCCCGTCATTATGGAATAGATTGTATTGATTTGCATGATATCCACAAAGAATGGGCACATCCCGACGCTAAAGGGCAGAATGATATCGCCGAACAGGTGATCGATTATCTCGAATCCGAGTCGGTTTAATGTCTAAAACGGTAACGCACCGTCAGTTCGTCGTTGCTCGGTGTGGGAACATCCCAATAGGGTTTTTCGGATGTTGAGCCTGTTGAAACATCCGTATTATCTTCGTTTATCTCATCTTCGTCTTCATCATCTTCCCAATGGTATACCTCTTTCTGAGGGCCTTCCTTGCGCAGGAAAACGGCCAACAGCACCCCTATGATGGCTCCGCTCAGATGGCCTTCCCATGAGATGTTTTGAGGAATGGCCAAAGACGGAATCATGCCCCAAATAAAGCTACCGTAAAGGAACACCATGATAAGCGAGATGACAATAAGCATGCGGTTGCCACGGATGAATCCGCTCGCGATGAGGAAAAGATTCAAGCCATAGACAAGCGCACTTGCACCGATATGCGTAGAATCGGGATTGCCGATGCACCACGTAATCAAACCGCTGGCCAGATAGGTGATGAGCATCACTCGGTTGGCGAGCGTGGGATAACAGTAATACAAGGCCGTGCCCAAAACCAAAATGGGGACAGAATTGGACAGCAGATGTTCCCAGCTGCCATGCAGGAAGGGCAAAGTGAAAATGCCAATAAGTCCATGTGCAGTATGTGGCGTGATGCCATATCGGCCAAAGTCAATGTTCAGCGATACCTCGATAATCTTCACGGCCCACATCACAACCACTATAAGTAATGGTACGATGAGACTACCCAAAAACTTTTGTCTTTCCGCTTTGTTATCCATGATTTTGAGGCCGTTCAAGAATCATTCCGCGGGCAAAGGTCGGAAATTTTGACAGATTTTGTATTTTTGCGGCATGAAAAACAAAGGCTTCATCGTTCATTTGGCTGGTGTCGTAGCCATGATCTTCTGGGGCATGTCGTTTGTATGGTCGACACAGGTCTACCAAAGCCTCAACCCCACGGCAACCATCTTCCTACGTCTTGTAATCGCCACCATCTTCCTGACAACCATCCTGTTTGTCTTCCGTCTCAACGAGAAAATACAGCGGAAACACCTCAGCCTGTTCGCCATAGCAGCCCTATTTGAGCCTTTCCTCTACTTCATCTTTGAGGGCTACGGGCTGAAGAACTCCTCTCCCGTCATCGGAGCCGGCATCATCGCCTTGATACCCTTGGTGACACCTATAGCAGCACGCATCTTCCTCAAGGAGCGGCTCACCCCTATGAACATCGTAGGTTTCATCATCTCCTTTGTCGGCGTCATTGTTATGCTACTTAACAAGAACCTCGAGCTCACAGCCTCACCCAAAGGCATCCTTTTCCTCTGCGGGTCGGTAATTGTGGCTGTAGGCTATTCCATCGCTTTGATTCGTCTCACCAAACTCTATAAGCCCCTGACCATCACTTGGATGCAGAACATCGTTGGAATGATCTACTTCATTCCCATGGTTATCATCATGGAGCGCTACGAGCCTTCAAACTTCGCCAATGTGGGCGCTTACATCGTCCCGTTGGTCTGTCTGGGCATCTTATGTAGCGCTGGTGCTTATGCCCTGTGGGCTTTCGCTTTCAGCAAGTTAGGTGCCTCAAAGGCTAATGTTTACTCCAACCTTATTCCTGTCTTCACAGCCATCTTTAGTTATCTTCTTGCCATCGAAGAGATGACTGCTTTTAAGATTATAGGCATCTTGGTGGTGGTGGTCGGATTGGTGTTGTCACAAATTAAGCCCAAATCGGCTGCCACGGTGTGACAGCCCTACAAAACCCAACTGACAATGATTACCAGCAAAACCAACCCCAAGATAAAGAACCTCGTCAAGCTACAAAAGGCAGCCGAGCGTCGCGAACAAAATCGCATCCTTATAGAGGGTCAGCGTGAGATTGAACGAGCTCAAGCCTGTGGCTTTGAGATTGAGCAACTTTATGTCTGCGAGTCACTGCTACGAGAACCCGTCAAGGTTAATGCCGCTTTCATCGAGACTGTCACGGAAGAGGTGTTTGACAAGATTGCCTACCGTGAAGGTAGTGATGGGTTATTGGCTGTTGCCATACCCAAATACAAGAGCCTCAGCGAGTTCAAACCAAGAAAAGATGCTTTGATCATCGTTTTGGAAACTGTGGAAAAACCTGGCAACCTTGGTGCCGTGATGCGCACCGCTGATGCTGCCGGCGTGGATGCTGTCATCGTTGCTGACCCTGCCACGGATCTTTTCAACCCTAATGCCATCCGAGCCAGCATTGGGTGCATTTTCAGCGTGCCCGTCTATGCCTGTTCCACCGATGAATGCATCCAATGGCTGAAGCAGAACGGTATAACCATCTACTGTACCTACCTCAAGGCCTCCATTGACTACCTTGATGCAGACTTCCGTAAAGCTTCCGCCCTCGTGATGGGTACCGAGGCAACAGGTATCTCTGATGCTTGGGTCGAGGCCGCCGATCAAAACATCATCATTCCCATGAACGGTATCGCCGACTCGCTTAATGTGTCGGTCACCACCGCCATCGTCACCTTTGAGGCCATCCGCCAAAGGAGAAAACCATGAAAAAGGACTACTTGCTGCTACATCTTTCCGTCTTCATCGCGGGCTTCACGGGTGTGTTGGGCCGACTCATCACCTTGGATTCGGCCATTTTGGTATGGTGGCGCATGGCTGCGGCGGCGGTGTTGATGTTCCTGTATTTACGGTTTACAGAGACACACGGCCGTGCGTCTCTACAACGGTACAAATTCAGGGACATTTTGCAGATGGGTGGCGTAGGTATGTTATTGTGCCTGCATTGGGTATTCTTTTACGCCTCCATCAAGGCCTCCAATGTCAGCATCGGCGTGGTGTGTTTTTCTTTGGTAGGGTTTTTCACCGCTTTGTTCGAACCCATCATCAACAAGCATAAATTCTCAGGCCGTGAATTTCTGTTCAGCCTGCTCACCATCCTTGGCATTTACCTCATCTTCCAATTCGATTCGCGCTATCGGTTGGGTATTGCCTTGGGCGTGATCTCCTCGGCGCTTTATGCCTTGTTTGCTATCGCCAACCAGCGCGTTGGCAAGCACTATGAAGCCAAAAACATGTTGCTTTGGGAAATGGTTGGTGGCCTCATCGGCTTGACCTGCCTAATACCTTTGTATAATATGTTCATCCCAGTTGGGCGACTCTATCCCGCCAGGATGGACTATCCTTATCTAGCCTTCATGGTTGTGGTGTGTACCATCGGGCTATGCCTGCTGCAAATCATTGTATTACAAAAGATTCCAGCTTTCACCGTCAACTTAACCTATAATTTGGAGCCAGTATATAGCATCATCCTCTCCATGTTCATCTTCAGCGAATACAAGGAGTTGAATTTCTCCTTCTGCATCGGTATTGCCCTGATTATCATCTCGGTGGTGTTACAGACTTGGAGCGAGATAAGGAAGAGGAAAGTCAAAGCTTAACCTTCACGAAGACCGGATAATGATCCGAGGGATTGTGCCGAATGTAGGTATCGAACGAAATCTGTTGCGGTGCATCGTTGGCCTTCAGGTTGTCATCGGGGTCATCATCAGGTGTCCAATAGCTGTTGGTGAAAACGCCGTAGGCCTCCACCGTCGTACTAGGCGACACAAACACATGGTCGATACGGCTATTGGTGAAATAGTTGGTTTTGAAAGCATTGAATGTGCCGTTTTCCGCAAAGCGGATACGAGCAGTATCATAAGAGTCTTTCAACAAACCTGATTTCGTAAAAATCGTGTAAATCTCATCGTTCTGGTCCACATTGAAGTCGCCAGTGATGAACACAGGCGCACCTTGGGCAATCTCACGAACCTTGGAGACCACCAGTTTGGCCGCTTCGCGTCGTGCCACCACACCCACATGATCCATGTGGAGGTTGAAGAAATAGAACACTTTTGCAGCTTTTCTCCGATTGAACAAACCGTGGCGTCGTTCCGTTTCCTTTACAGCAAACTTGCCCCATGTACAAATTCGGATGCAGACCGCATCCCAACCCAAGCCAGGTTTGTCGGGGGTCTCGCTGAGCCAAAAATCGCCATGGTCGAGAAGCTGAAGTTTGTCCGTTTTGTAGAAGATAGCTTCGTGTTCGCCACCGTGCTGGCCATCGTCGCGACCGATGCCGATATAATCATAGCCATCCAAAGCCTTCTGCATATCTTGAAGTTGGACATATAGCACTTCCTGGGTCCCGAAAATCTCAGGATCCATGAAGTTCACTTGGTCGCAGATGACTTGACAGCGTTTCTGCCATATTTCACCTTGCACGCTATCGTTCCAATTCTTGTAACGGATATTGTAGGTACCCACGAGCATATCTTGGGCAAAGAGTTGCATGGATGCCACTATGATAAGGGCAAAAAGAAGGAGTTTTTTCATAGAAATACAGATTTAACTGGGACAAAAATAGAAAAACAATCTATTCAAATTTTCATTTTTTTAAAAACCCTAATAATTTAATTTTGTAGAGACGCATTGAATGCGTCTAGGAATAACATGGGAAACCATAAACCATTGAGACGCAAGCATTTCGTCTCTACAACGGGTATAGGAATTCGAGGTTATTTCCCGTCATAGAATTCGTCCTCTTTCCATTTGGCGACATTGTTCTCGATATAACAGGCAATTGCATTCAATTCGTCAATGTCGCGAACAATATGGTCATGGTAACGGGTTTGCCACCCAAACCAAATGTCATTTTTCAGGGCGTATGAGGTGGTAGCCGTTTTGATACCTCTAATAATAGAGGCCAAATTTTTCCTTTGAGGAGAAAACGCATTCTCCGATGCGTCGAGGCTATCCATACATTTCTGTTCGCTCACATAATCCACAGGCGTGTTATAAACATTATCACCGATGACGACCAACAAATGTACATGATTAGGCATAATCGTGAATGTAGGAATCTCAAGGTTCATATCAGGCCTCACCTGTGGAGTTGATAGAATCTGCTGGTTCAGATATTCTCCAACCTTCGACAAGGTCACAATGCCATCTTTTATCTCACCAAAGAAATGCTCACGATTCTTCGTGCAAATTGTGACAAAATAGGTACCACCATTGTATTGGTGCCACCAAGCACGTGCAGATGGAATGCGATAACGACCTCTGTATTTTGTTTCGTCCATGAAATACATAATTGGTTTTACCCGACAAATATAGGCATTATTTCAATTCATGATGTCATAATGAAACGGTTAATCTGTAGAGACGCATTGCATGCGTCTCAAATAACGGCGTTTTTCAAAAATTAAACGAATTAATTGCATTTCAAATATCAACAATCATTGCCATGTGAAGACGCATTCAATGCGTCTCTACAGCAGAGAAAAAACCAATTTATTATACCAACTCCCAAACACAAACATCTCCTCACTGAATGCAAAGCCCTCGCTTTCATAATATTGTTGCAAACGCGGTTTGTCTTTGTCGACAAGCAAAGTAATCTTTTGAAAACCATTGTTGAAGGCAA
Source organism: Bacteroidales bacterium (assembly GCA_017428285.1). Next base: position 12,454 of record JAFRRE010000018.1, read on the forward strand.
AATCCACGCGGTCGCGCATCAATAATTTACCAATGCCCATACCTCTGTTGACAGATAAGACAGCCATGCTATCCAAATAGAATTCACTAGGACCGGTTTCCATTGCGTTATGACTCAAGTCCATGCCAGAAGTTTGCTGCACAAGGCCAAAGGTCTTAGCGCGCAAAATAGCATAGCGTGCGCCGTCGTAGGCCACCAAAGCCCCCACAGGCTTACCATCAACCTCAGCAATGCGCGTGTTGAGATAGCTATATAAGGTGTCATCCATGCGGCAAATCTTAATCAAATGCTCAAAAATCGCACGCTGCTCATCTGGAAGGGCAGCATCCATGTCAAGCATATCGATGCCTGCCAACACCACGCGGGCGATGAAAGGCGCATCATCCACTGTGGCATCACGAAGAATAATTCTTTTTTCCATAATTACATGGAGACGCATTCAATGCGTCTCTACAAGGGTTAACGCAATTTATTTCTTTGATAATGAGGTGTTACAACGATGACAAAAAAGACGAGTGAGATTAGCACCGAGGCCGAGGCCACCAGATAGGCTGCCGAAAATGAGAAATGCTCCGCCAACATACCGCCCGAGAAGATGCCAATACCGAGACCCAAATCCCATGTGGTCAAATAAGTTGATGTGGCCGTGCCGCGCTGGGCATTGGTACCGAGATTGATGAACAAAGCATTAAACGAAGGGAAAGCCGCACCGAAACCCAAGCCACAGCACAAGGCAATCAACAGAAAAACCACAGCAGTATAATCCGTGCCCAAGGCGTTGCAGTGATGGCACATTCCGAGACCGAACATGGCCAGCACAACGATGCCCAGACCCAAAGCGATGGTCTGCGTCACCTTGCCCTTATCGACCATCTTGCCTGCAAAAAGCCGTGAAGCGATGAGTCCGACGGCATAAACCGTGAAGAACAAGCCACTACTGATGGTCAGGCCCATCTCCTTAGCATAAAGGGCAATATAATTGGAAATTTGGCCATACGCGAAGGCTAACAGAGTGAACGAAACACCCGCCAATAAGCCTTTTATTAAAATAAAACGGTCAAGGGAAATTGGAGGACGCTTGACGGGCGGTCTGACTTTGGTTTGAATCCTTGAGGCGAACAAGGCTGCTAACAGGCTACAACCCATACAACCCATAAAGATAGCATTGAAACTAAAATGCTCATACACAAACAAACCTGTCATTGGGCCGACGGCCATGGCGATGTTGTTGGCCACGCCATAATAGCCGATGCCCTCTCCCCTATGCTCCGACGGCACCACATCGATGACCAAGGTGTTGCCGCCCACCGAGGTAAGGCCAAACGCCAAGCCGTGAACAATGCGGATTATTATTAATATGGTGATGGTAGCGGCAAAAAGATAACCCACAAACACGGCCGTGAATATGGACAATGCCAACAAATACAAGGGTTTGCGTTTAAAGGTGTCCATCATATAGCCAGAAAAAGGCCGCACCACAAGTGTGGCAAGCGTGTAGCACGAAATCACCGTGCCGATGACCGCATTGCCTGCCTGGTATTTCTCCATGATGAAGAAAGGCAATACGGGCAGCAGCAGATAGAACGAAAAGAAAAACAAGAAATTAGCTGCGCAAAGGCAGAGGTAATTCTTATTGAACAGTTTTTCTTCCATGATTTCGGTTCGTTATCGGGCGGCAAAAGTACTGAAAAAAGGTGCATCCCTACGGGATGCGGTGAAGTTTTTGCTTGGATTTTTTACCAAACGAGCATCCCTATGGGATGCAAAAACAACCCAATTTCGGAAATTTTGTCAGAATTATTTGCACAAAATAACCTAAAATCGGAAATTTTGTCATTAAAATTAGTGTTTTTGACCCGTTTTAGGCCTTGGCAAAGAATTTGACTAGATGGAGTTGTCCGAACGAAAGGAAAGGGACGAAGAAAAGAAAGATGGTTATTCTGGATTGCTTCGTTCCTCGCAATGACGCGAAGCGACAAACAATTAAACAATTAAACAATTAAACACTCAACAATAAAAATAGGAGATCAAAACCATGTTAGTAACTAGAAGAAACCAAGACTTTATGCCTACACTGTTCAACGAACTGATGAACTGGAACGACAACACGTATTCAACGCCTCGCATGAACATCATGGAGACGAAAGACAACTACAAACTCGAACTCTGCATCCCTGGTCTCACCAAGGAAGATGTCAAATTGAGCATCGACGCTGAAGGCAACCTCGTCGTTGAGATGGTCAAAGAGAACAAGAGCGAGAAGAAAGAGAACAAGGAAGAGATGCGCTACCTGCGTCACGAGTTCTCGGTCGAACACTTCCGCCAGACAGTGATGCTGCCTGAGGACATCCACAAGGAGCAAATCAGCGCCAAGGTCGAAAACGGTATCCTCGACATCATCATCCCGAAGGTGACCGTCGAAGAGAAGAAGCAGACCATGCAGACCATCGAAGTCTGCTAAAGTCTTCGAAAAACAACCCTACAACGGGACGGAGTCATCCGCCCCGTTTTTTTTGTTGCCACAAACGCAATTCCCGACACTTTTATTCCTTACCTTTGCCGCAAATTTATTTGCGTATGAGAAAAGCGTTACTCCTCACCTTTTTATCCATCTTCGCCTTCTTGCAAGCCTTTTCGCAAGACGGTAAGCCATTTGTCACCCTTGACAACCTGCATCTGAACACCCGCGCCGACTTTACCCTCGACTACCATCCTGGGTACGACACGGTTGCCCCTAGCACCGACCACGGCTTCGCGGGCAAGTATCTTGTCGTGGCCTTGGACGGCACCCTCGGCAGCAAGTTCAGCTACCACCTGCGCCAGCGCATCAACGCGCCCAACATCGGCTTCGCCAACACCTTCTTCCAAGGCACCGATTGGGCCTACCTCAACTGGAACTTCACCGACAACCTCTTCCTGTCGGCTGGTAAGCAGGTCGTGGCCATTGGCGGCTGGGAATACGACTCCAACCCTATCGACATCTACTACGGCACTGAGTTTTGGAACACGGTATGTTGCTATGAGGTGGGCGCATCCTTGAATTACAAGGACAACTCGGGAAAGAACCATTTCCTCATCCAGATGTGCAACTCGCCCTTTATCAACCAAGCCATGCAGAGCATCTATGCCTACAATCTGATGTGGTACGGCAATTTCGGCATCTTCAAGACAGCCTATTCCGTCAATATGATCGAATACCAACCCGGCAAGTTCATCAACTACATCGCCTTGGGCAACAAGTTGCAATTCAAGGGTGTGGAGATGTATCTCGATGTCATCAACCGTGCTTCATTTGAGCAGGAAAAGTTCTTCGGCCAAGACATCACAGCCATCTACGGCATCGGTGTAGACATCGGCAAGAAATGGATCGTGTTCGCCAAGACAGGCTATGACTTCAACCAAGCCCAGTTGCCCAACACGGAAGCCTTCGACCAATACGTGACCCCTGGCAAGAAAGTCGACTTCGAAAGCATCGGCTTTGAATACTATCCCATGGGCGACCGCAACATCCGCCTCCACCTCTGTGGCTCGCACACCAGCGTAGACGGCATCAGCAAGTTCCAAGCCAACCTTGGTCTCACTTGGAAAGTCAACCTGCTGAATCTTAAAAACAAAAACCAAAACAAAGAATAAAACAATTTGACACGAGACACGGGACTTCGGGACACGAGACAGGCCCCATCCCGCGTCTCGCAGTCACATAGTCACGCGTCAAACAACACATTATGGCAAAGACAAAATACAACACCATCAAGCGAACCACCACTTTTTATCATGATAAAGTGGAGAAATTGTTCAAAAAGATTGAAGACAAGCTGAAAAAGCCTCTGCGGTTCACCACCAAACGAAGCGTGGAAGCCTTCATTTTCCTCATCATCTTCTTTGCATTCTTTGGACTGTTGGCCTACAAGATGACCCTACCCAAGATGCTGAACACCTTCATGCAAACGGCCTACCACCTTCTGCTTGAGACTGTGTTCTACATCATGGCCATCTGTGTGCTGATGGGTGCCATCAGCAAGCTGCTCACCGAGTTTGGTGTGGTGCGTCTGTTGGAGAACCTGCTGCGTCCTTTGATGAAGCCGCTCTACAACCTGCCTGGCGTGGCCGCCTTGGGAGCAGTGATGACTTTCCTCAGCGACAACCCCGCCATCATCACACTGGCGCACGACAAGAACTTCAACCGTTACTTCAAGAAATACCAGCTCGTCTCATTGACCAACTTCGGCACTGCCTTCGGCATGGGTCTAGTGGTCGTGGCTTTCATGACTGGTCTGGGCTTCGGCAAAGGCGCCTTGGTAGGCGTGGCTGGAGCCGTCATTGGCAGTATAGTCTCCACAAGACTGATGCAACGTTCCACTTTGAGGAGTTATCCCGAGTTGGACTCCCCCGTTGACGCAGAGTTTGGTGGCGACGAGCAGCAGATCTCCTTCAAGAGCGAAGGTGGCGTGTTCATGCGTTTCCTCAACTCGTTGCTCGACGGCGGCAAGGACGGTGTGAGCATCGGCTTCGCCATCATTCCTGGCGTGCTCTGCATCTCCACCATCGTGATGATGCTCACCTTCGGTGCTTCAGGCGAAAACGGCGAATATCTTGGTGTGGCTTACGAAGGTGTGCCTGTCATCAGCTGGGCAGCCAACAAGGTGAACTTCATCTTTGACTGGCTCTTCGGCTTCAAGGACGGTGCCTTGATTTCCTTCCCCATGACCGCCCTTGGCGCAGTGGGTGCCGCTATTGGTTTGGTGCCTCGTTTCATCACAGAAGGCATCATCGACAATAACGCTATCGCTGTGTTCACTGCCATCGGCATGTGCTGGAGCGGTTTCCTCAGCACCCATGCCGCCATGCTCGACAGCCTCGGCTATCGCAAGCTCATCGGCAAAGCCATCGGTGCACATACCATTGGTGGTCTTTGCGCGGGTATTGCAGCACACTGGCTGTATGTTTTGCTGGCGTTGATATTCTGATGAAAACGAATGTTGAGCCATTGGGCACAACAACAGCTCTTTTAACCATAATAATGCCTCAAACCATAATCAAACATTCCCCAACGGGTAAAATGGTGACGTTGCAACAGCATCGTCTGCCTGACATTGGAATTATCCCAATGCGAAAGCACGCCGCAATAGGAATTGAGCGCATTGGCAACATGAATCGGGTCATCCTCGACTTCGAGCGCATACAGCTTCTCATCCATACGTCCTAACATAGCGCGGCTCAAATAAGTGCGGTAAGGCAGCACAAACGCGCCCAAGAACTCAATGCCCTCGTTCACCGAGCGTATCTCCGTCTTCCCGTCGTGGACAGCCAGTCCAAGGTGGTTTGAAAGGAACTCCGTGACTTGCGGCACAAGCGATTCCAACCATTCCCGGTCGCAACTCACCACATAGAAGTCGTCGACATAACGGCCATAATGCTTACATTTCAATTCACGCTTCATAAACTGGTCAAACTCATTCAGATAGACATTGCTGAACAGCTGCGAGGTGAGGTTGCCGATGGGCAGACCGCAACCTTTAGGACTATGGAACAGGCTCTTGCTATGCGGAAGACCTTCCCAATCGACGCGCGAGCCGATGATGCGGCAGCCGATTGTCGGGTTGAGCAGCACTATCTCACGCGTGAGATAACGGACAAAGTCCATGTCGACATAGTCGGCCCAACATGCCTCAACGAGTTTACTGACACGATGGCCCGACATCTTTTCCAACGATTTAAGGCAGATTGCAAGCAGTTTCGCCCTGTCAATGCTCATGAAATAGCCTCGAATATCCATTTTCAGCACATGGCACGGATACTTGTAGTTTTGGCTCTCCTTCAGGATATGTTGCTGTAGGCGATTGATGCCGTAGTGCGTACCTCGTCCCTTGATGCAGCTGTAGCTGTCCTCAATAAAGGTGCGCTCGAACATCTCGTGCGTGTAGTTGAAATAGAGGTGATGCACGATGCGGTCGCGGAAGTGCGCGGCAAACACCTCGCGCTTCTTGGGGTCGGTGATGATGAAGCAGTCGGAAGGCAGGGGCTTGTAGGTGCGGTTCAGCAGCTCGTCGCAGAGCGATTCGAGGTTCCTTTCCAGATTGGCCTCGAAGCGCAGCTGATAGGGCTTGTTGCGCTTGTGGCGACGGGCGTCGAGATAGGCCTGATGAAGGTTTTCGTATAATTGTTCGCGGGTTAACATAGATTTGAAAATATGACAGAGACGGTGCATGCACCGTCTCTACATGGAAAACAAAGGAAGAGGGCTGGCAAGAGCGGACCAAGCGCACCGAGAACCCGTTGTTGCGGTTGTTGTTGTTGTTCGTGTTGAGGTTGCCGCTGTTGAAGTTCACGTTGTACGCGTTGTTGCTGTTGTTGTACGAACTCGACCAGTAGTTGCCGTTGGAACCGACGTTGTTGACCGAAGTCCCGTTGCGGTTGCCTGCGGCAGGCAGGAAGACAGACGTATGCGTCGGCGGCCGTCTTTCACGACATGCCAAAAGAACCTTGTTTTGGAGCCGATGGCACGCTTCACTCTTTCCCCATACTGAGGCGCAGCCGCCTATGAACTATTCCTTGTGTATTTCCGTTTCACTTTCATATTGATTAAAAGAGCGATGCCAACTGCTGCTTGACTTCAGCGATAAAGGCCATGCATTCCATCGGGGTCTTCTGCTCAACGGGGAAGGAGAGCACACGCAGCATGACTTCCGACAAGTGATGCGGCTGCATCTCCACACCGCCTTTCAGCTCGTCCCTCAACGACGTTCTTTTCGGCTGCGCCATAGGCACTGAGTTTTTCCAATGGCGGAAATCCTCGGCCAGCGATTCGGCGTCTCCTGTATCTGGAAACACGGCAGGCTGTAGCGTGATGGCCACCGACTTGTCGTCGTTGGAAACTACTTGGGCATCCTCCGGCAGATATTTGGCTAAGCTGGTGATGGGAAACCCGATGAAGACTGCCGTTGTGTCGTCTTTCAACTCCGTCTTCTGCTCCCTCCTCGTGGCCTTGAACTGGTTCATATAGCGGCAGCAGAGCCACGCACTCCACTCGTATGCCCTGTAGAACGTGCCCTCGGGGAAAAGATAGATGATGTTGTGCGGACCTTGTGGAATCCGCTTCCATTCAATTTCCAAAATGTCTTTCAGTTGAGCCATGACAGTATGTTATATAAGTGCCGCTTGTCATCCGCAGCGGGTGGCCACGGCGCCCTGAGGGGGGCGCCCCACCCGCCGCAGATGACAAGCCCGTGTGCGTCTTTGCGTGGCGCACACAAGGAATAATTACTGGCAAGAGCGGACCAAGCGCACCGAGAACCCGTAGTAGCGGTAGTTGCCGCTGTACGTGCCGAGGTAGCCGCTGTGGAAGTACACGCCGAACGCGCTGTAGCTGCTGAAGTACGAACTCGACCAGTAGTAGCCGCGGGAACCGACGTCGTAGACCGAAGCCCCGCCGCGGTAGCCTGCGGCAGGCAGGAAGACAGCTCCGTTGGCCTCAAGGGTGTTCGCCCAGTCAGCGGCGGTGATGGTGTTGCTGCCGTAGTTGCCGCCGTTCGTGCTGTTCAGCGCGTAGGTGCTTGCCGTCCAGTTGTCGGGCAACAGGATGGTGCCGCTCACGCCGTTCACGGTGCCTTGCGCCCAGCGGATGCCGCTGGCGGTGCTGCGGGTGTTGAACACGTAGTTCCACTCGGGCTGCGTCAGTGTGCGCCATTGGCCTTCCGTGTTGCCGCCGTTACTGATGGCGTTATGGCCCCAATCGGCCTGGCCGTTTCCGTCGTAGAGGTTGTAGTTGGATTGGCCATAGACCCAGTAGTCACTGTAGCTTGTGCTGGTGCTCCAGGGCTGGTAGGCGTTGGCGCCGTGGTTGTAGCCGCTCGTGCCCCAGCCGAAGAGGTCAATCCAGCCGCTGTTGGTCTGCGAGATGTTCTGGTTGGCGTTGCCCACATAGTCGTACTGGTGCTCGGCAAACTGCCAGATGTTAGTGGAGGCCTGGTATTGCAGGTTGCCTTGCGAGAAATACACTTGGTCGCCATTGGCATTAATGGTGAAGGCACCATTAATGATGCCCACGGGGCCTACGGGCGGCTCGGGCGTCTCCTCCTCGGTGGTGAAGCTCACCTCCTCTCCATAGCCCGTGCCTGCCTCGTTGGTGGCGTAGGCACGCACGGTGTAGGTAGTGTTAGCGGTCAGGCCTGTCAAGGTCATAGAGAAAGCATTGTTGGTGGCTGCAATGGCCACGCAAGCCCATTCTTCATTTCCCGTCTTGTAGCAGATGCCGCTTTCGGAGATGGTGCCGTTGCCAGCATCGGTAATCGTTCCGCCAACAATTGCTGTCGTAGTGGTAATCTCGGTCACCTCGGCGGTGGTCACTGTGGGAGCGATAATGACAATCTCCTCCTCGGTGGTGAAGGTCAGCACATCGCCGTAGCCTGTGCCTGCCTCGTTGGTGGCGTAGGCACGAACGTAATAGGTGGTGTTCTGGGTCAGTCCGGTGAGGCTCACTGTGAAGACACCCGTGGTGGCCGTTGCCGTGGCGTGGTCGCCATCAAGGGTGGGTTCGCCTTCAGTGCTCCAGCACACGCCGCACTCGGTAATCGCGCTGCCGCCGTCGCTCAGGATTTCGCCGCCTGCCGTGGCCGTCGTCGTGGTGATGCCGGTCACTTCGTTGGTCACCACATCGGGCAGTTCAATCGGGGTCGGGGTCTCGCCAATCAGAAGCGGGTTGAAGCGCTTCACCTCGTTGCGCACGATTTGGGCGAGGTTGGTCTCCAACTGCTTGGTGCAGATGACTTCCGTGCCATCCAGCACTTCCATGGTGAAGCCGTTGGCCAACGCACCCACGGGCAGCACTACGAAGAACTCCTGCGCGGTGGTCGTGCTGGCCAGGGTCACGTCGCAGTTCAGGGTCACGATGTTCGTGCCGTTGGTGCCTTGGCTGGCCATGATGGCAGGCTCGTTGGCCGAGCAATCCACGGCGAAGGTGCCGCTCAGCTTCTCGCTCTCGTTGCCCGTGATGCGGATGCCGCTCACGTGCACGTTGTCGCCCAACAGGCGGATGTCCAAGCCGCCGCAAAGGTTCTTGAAGTAGAGGTTCTCATCCGAGCCGAAGGCTGCCATCGGGTTCGCACCGTTGGCGAAGGTGCCCGTCTCGGTGAGGGTCTGCTCGGCTGGCAACGTGAAGGTCGCCGTTGTGCCTGTCAGGGTTGTGGTTTGCGGATAGACCGCCGTGAAGGGGGCGTCCATCTCGAACTCTCCCGCAGTGCGGAAGGTGCCGTTGGCGGTTCCCGCGCCCGACTGGAGGGTGAAGGTTTCCGTCTCGCCGTTGCCGTTGGCGACCAAAATCTTGTCGCCGGCCAGCCATTTCACCATCCCGTTCTCGGGGTCGATGGCGGTGCGGCTCTGCTGCCCGCCGGTCTGCTCGATGCCGGCCGTGAAGACGGCTTCCTTCGAGGTCTGCTTGTCCTTGTTGCACGAGACGAGGGCCATCAGGCCGAGCGTCAGTGCCATTGTCGTCATTGTCACTTTTCTCATGTCGCACAGGGTTTTACGGCCAACTTACGTCGGTCAGGTTCATGGATTCCGTTCCGCCGCCGGCGTATGTTGCCGCGACACCGCCCGAGGCACACAAGATGCCTTGGGGCTCAATCTCTATGATCTCCGCTTTGGGAGCCACATAGCCTTTCATTGAATGTCTTTGCATAACTTGATTGATTTTGATTAATATTAGGTGAATTAAGTGTTTTCATTTATTCTTCCCGAGCGGGCAATAAAAAAACATGGGTTTTACTTCGTTGTTCATAGAGGCCTACCACAGCCCGACAATTCAACTTAATAAGTAAAGCCCACGTGAAAACACGTGAGCATTGGCTTTACTCGCTTGAATTGTCCTGAAAAGTGGTAGTTTCCTATGAACAAGTTTTAAAGCTAATGCTTTTTTTTATATATGTCAGAATCGAGAAGTTATCTGTTCATTAGCGATGTTTTAGTGACACAATTGTTTCGTTTGACGGGGCAAAGATAAGTTTTTTTTCTTTAGTCAATACGAATGATCAAAATAATACTTGTTGCCTATTGAGGTAAAAGTGGAGCCGTTGCGTGCAGCGGCTCTACAACACACGACATCATTAAACAAGAGAAGCGGCCAAATGACCGCTTTCCCTTACTATGAAAACTAAAACTTTACTTATTCTTTTTTACTCTTTTTTATCCTTTCTTTCCACCCATGCTGTAGGTGAGGTTGAAACGCAGGGTGTTCTCCAAGGGGTTGCTACCAGCCACTGTGTTGACGGGAATCAGATAGGAAACATCAAGGCCAAACACGTTGTATTTCAGTGCAGCGCCAAGGGTAAAATATTTACGGTTGCCCTTCAGTGCGGTTTCATTGAAATAGCCTCCACGGACAGCAAAAGTGTTGTTGTACCAATACTCGACGCCAGCGCCGATGTTGATTTCGCAAAGCTCTTCGTAGAAACTGCCATAGTTGACCAATTCATGCTTTGAGTTGTAGCCATATCCAGGAGCATCATAGAAGGATTGGATCATACCTTGCACAACGGACACATTATTATCCATGCCATAAGCAATCTGATAGGTCCCATCATCGTTATACAATGGGTTACCAACAGAATCGCGAGCGATGACAGGCGGAGTGGGCACCATCAGTTTGCTGAAATCCACAGTGAATGCCAAAGAATTGTATTCATCAAGTTCCAGATTCAGACACGTACCCAAACGCAAGGTGGTCGGGATGAACTCACGACGGTTACTGGATGTATTATAGGTAATCTTACTACCAATGTTGGTGATGGCGGCACCCCATGAAAAGTCGGCATCCATACTGCTGAACCACTCGACGGGACGTTTATAATATACGGCCACATCGGCAGCTACGGAAACACCCGGACGGGCATAATCAGACTGACTCTGAAGCAAATTAGAATAGATGACACGACCTGCCACGGCACCAGCCAAATAATCGCCAAGCATACGAGAGTAGGTAGCATCAATGGCCCATTCATTAGGTGTGTATGAACCCAAATCTTGATTATAGGAATCCCTAAAATTGATTTCACCACAACTGAAATAACGCAAAGATCCCGCGACAGCAGAACGTTCATTTATCTTATAGGCAAGAGCCAAATAAGCCAAATTCATATCGGGAACCAGCTTGCGCAGCCAAGGACTATAGCCTAAACCTCCAGCAAACTTGTCCTCAAGATAGACATACTTGGCGGGATTGTAATGCATGGAATAAACGTCTGGCGCTGTAGCTACACCACAATCGCCCATAGAGCCGCCACGGGCATCGGGAGAAATGGAGACAAAGGGGACACCTGTGGTAATCACATTGGGTGACACGCTATAATCCTGTCCAATGTAGTTATGATCCTGTCCATACGACGTGGCCGCGACCAACAAGAGAGCGGCGATAAGGAGTTTCTTTACTTTCATATTCTTTTCAGTATTAAAATTGCAAAAATAACGTTGATTCAATTGGCTTATTGTATGTGTTTGAAAATTATTTTTTGTCTTACCGCTGAATGACCATGCGCTGGCTGACAGTACGTGAATAACCCGTTTCATCCGTTAAGGTGAGACGATAAAGATAAATACCTGAGCGCAACTGACTTCCATAATAATCACAACCATCCCACACGACGGGTTCGATGACACCATCGGAGGCATACACCTTTTTATAAATATGCTGCACAGACCTACCCATGATGTCGAAAATCTCGATGTTTACGTCGAAATCGCCATCCTCGCCGATGTGGGTCATGGTAATACGCGTCTCCTCATTGAAAGGATTGGGGTAGTTGTGTACCTGAGAGAGGAAGAGGTTGTCGTCTACGACAAACCACAGGGTGGCTTCGGAAGCGTTGTCCTGCGTGTCCCACACCTTGAGGGTGAATTCATAAGTACCTGGCTCAAGGTCATTGAGCGGGAGGATGATGCGCCCACGCCTGAAGTCATTCATGGCAGGTTCATATTGGTCGTTCAACACCAAATGGTTGCAAGCAGCAAGGTTACTACTCATGACAATATCGCGTCCTAAGCTGTAGCCATAATGATAGATACCTTGAGCATCATAAAGGTCGGCATAGAGCACGCCCTGATGTTCCACCACCTGGCCGTTTTCGAAATCGGGAGTGTTCCAGTAGAAGGTGATTTTCGGTCCCTCATCATCGGGCACCATGGCAGGATCTATGCCACCCAAGACAAGCTCATCAAACTCGCCCACGGCATCGATGCCTCGTATGGAATCGTAAGCATAGAAGCTAAAACGTGGGGCACCTTCTCCAGACTTGATTTCCTTAGGTATCTGGAAGGAAACGTTGAACTTGCCTGCTGTCACGCTGACTTGTCCCTGATAAAGCACATCCTTATGATAATAAACATTCTTTAGGCTATCACCAGTAAACTTCACCACCACCTTCGTCTTCTGGTCGTAAAACCTCACCCACAATGTGCCGTTGAATCCTGCATCGAGCCGTCCGTTAACATCACGGACCTCGCCCTCCATCGTCACCATGCTCATGGCATGAAGCTCAAGATTGTCGGAATCACCCACCACCATTCCGTTGATTCTCGTTACAGCAATATCCTTTTGAGGCAAGGGGAAACGCAGCACAGGGTCACCCAAAAACAAGAAACGAATGTTTTGATTGCCCTGACTATTAAAATTGAGCTGGTCGCTCTTTGCCAATCTAATGATGTCGCCATAACGTAGCGGCATGCCATTGTCATCACGTTGCAAGAGTACCGGAACAAGTGCTCGCGTTTGGAGATTGTTTTGTGGTCCGTATGTAGGACGGCAAGCCGAGAAGAGGGCCACACAGCCTCCATGGGGGTTCAGGAACAGCTGCTCGCCTGCCGAAACCAGCAAAGGATTGTCATATTTAGTGAACTCACAAGTAGCAGTATAGACAAAAGGCATCTTGTCATAATTGCTGAGTGCGGCAATGTCGGCATTAGCGAACACGCTCTCACCCGTCAATCCTCTGACACCCCCATGGCCAACGTAAAGGAGGGCCAACATACCTTGGTCAAAAGCACGCTTCAAATCGGCGTTGGCTCCCGGGTTCACCGTTCCACTTGAAGTGTTCTGAAGAGGATAAGCACCACAATACAGTTTTTTCCTGGTCAAAGCAGGGCATTGGGAATCTATCATAGCGTCGATGCCCTCGCTGTAGTTCACATAGCTTGTGTTCTCATCATCGGCAAAAAGCAGCAAATCGGCCTTCCATTCGCCATGCGAAGCAGTCAAGTCATCGTAATGCATGATTTTGCGCAGTATGGTCTTTGCCTCCTCCACCGTGGAAACCGAGATGCGTCCTACACCGATATCAACATGACCGTTGCTGTTTACACCTTCGTTGTCATCCATCAAGGCGAAGTAATCATCCGTGGCGAAACTCAACTCATGCTGGGGAGCTTCAAATGTTTCGTAGGTAGGCACATAATTCTGACCATAGCCGTTGATATTACGGAAATCGAAAGATGCCCTGCCGAACAAAGTCAGATACTTCAATTGTCCCGAGCTACGACGATACACCATCCGGACAAAGTCGCGAATGCCCGTCGGGTCGGGGGTGCCTGTCGAAAACTCGTTATAAATCTCGTTCACGTTCACCACTATGCTAGTCAAGTCATCCTTCGCAGCATGATAATTGGCCAACTCCTGAGCCTGCTCGAGGAAAATGGGCGAAGTGAGAATCAAGTTATCGGCCGCAGCGATGGCATGAAGGTTTTGATTGGGCAATGCCGACCAATTTACAATAGGATATGCTGATGTGGGCATGAATAGCACATAGCGTTTCTCCGTCGTTTCATCCGTGGCAAAAACCAAATTGTTAGCACTCAACACAGCATCCTGCAGCACAGGTCGCAGAGGCGAAGAGACATCCCAAAGCCAATAATCGGCGTTGACGTTCTGCACCCAAATGGCAGTTCGGTCATCACCAAACTGACTCGGCATCAAACGGAAGAGGAAATTATTATTCGATCGCTTCAGCTGTCGCCAACCATATATCTCCACATAATCGAGAAACAACGAAGCCCCTGAAAAAGGAACAAAACTCAATTCAAATACGGCGGTGTCGGAATCAAGAACGATTTGCTTGTTGATGGTTGACAACTTGCCATACTCATGTTCGCCATAATACTTGATTGATACATTGTCAGCCACATGGTTGTCATTGACCCATGCGTTATAATGCAAATAATTATCCTTCTTGATGCGTCCCAACACTTGCGAATAAACTCTTAAATATTTGTTTTTTACCAAGTTAGGAAACACAAAAGGAAGGGTAAAGATTGAGTCTTCTGTAGTAATCTGTTCTCCAAACCAGTTTTGTCCGATGGAATAAGGCGAAAACAGTTCTTCCTCGTGCCAAACGAAATCGGGGAAATCAGAGATGACGGCCGTCGTATTCTCTACGGGAAGCGTTGGCTTCTCTCCTACCCTCAAACCATCAACGCCACTGTCGACACATAAATAATAATAGGTGGTGTCGGAATAATAGTTGCGTTCGCGCCTATAGGTATCTTTGTTGGAATCCACCAACACCCAACGCGTGGGCTCTTGCCCATAAAACAGCACCATGTCGCCCTCATCGAAGCTGCCATCTTCGGCACCCGTCACAAAAATGGCCATTTCGGTCAAGTCGTCGGAACGGCTATCGGCATTTTTCTCCGGCAAAGCCCCCGAAGGATTGCCAAACAATCGTATCTGACTTGGATTCAGGCTGCCCATATCAATGCCCATTCCTTGCAAAGTGGCATAATCCAATTGATGGGCTCCTTCTTGCGTCACTGAGAGACGATACCAAGTGTGCTCACTCAGCACCGAGTGGTAGGTGTTATCCTGCGCCCAGCCCATTGAACTGCCAAACAGCAGCAAGAGCATCGCAATAAAAGTTATTCTTCTGTATTTCATACTCATTCTCATTTACTTAGCACTAATTTGGAAACCAAAGTGGCTGTTTCACCATAGTCGTTGGTGGCCACGATGCGATAGACATATACGCCGTTGCGCAGGTTCGCCCCCCCTGCACCACGACCGTTCCAACGGATTGGATCTATGCGTGCCGATGCGCCCGACACCGTTTCGGAAATTGTATTCACCCATCGGCCCATAATGTCATAGATGTAGATGTCGACCTTCACATTGTTGCCCACCTGATTGTGGTCGAACACGAAATGCGTCTCATCCGTCACTGGATTGGGCGCGTTGAAGACATTCTCAATGACCATCCCACTGTTGTTGACCACAGTGAAATCGATGGATGCCATGCTGGAATTGTTATAGATATCCCAAACCTTGAGGGTCAGGGTATAGTCGCCGTCAGCGAGGTCTTGCATCTTATAGGTGATGGATCCCTTGCCCGGCTGGTCAAGGTCAGCAACGAAGTAGTCGTTGAGGCTATAGGCATTTCTGGTCGGCCCTGTCAATGTGGCCATTATGTCGTGACCAATGCCCGCACCCGTAGTATTGATGCCACTTTCATCATCGACCAAAGCCAGCAACATCGGGTTCTGACCCGTCAAGCCACCGCTCACAAAGAGCGTATCGTCAATGAACAGCTTAATCTCAGGTTCTTCATTGTCCTCAGTGGCCTCATCATAGAAGCCGCCAATGATGAACGAGTCGCAGTTGCCATTGGCATCAATATCGTAATCGGTCGCATAATAATTGATCAAGCCTTGACCATAACGATAAGAAATATCGCGAGGCACAATGAAGCTGATTTTGAATTTTCCATTGACAGCTTCGGCCTTACCATTGAAAATCATGCTGTTGCGCAACTTGAAATCGATAGCACCCGTCGCTGTTCCTAAAGTAGACAACTCTGCCTCCTTATCATACACAATCACGCTCACCACGCCATTGAAGTTGGAGGCCACATTGCCGTTCAAATCCTTAACAACACCTTCGATCTCAACTGGTTGCAAAGCTCCAATCGTGTCATGATAAATCGGATAGGTATGCCAAGTGCTGTCATTGATCGGTATGGAATCCAAGTGGTAGCCAGGATATTGTCCGTTGATACTCAGCGTCTCCACTTTCCATTTCGGATAGGTCAGGCGAAGGGCTGGGTCGCCAAAGAAAACATAGCGTTTCTCATGCGGGCCGCCATTGGTTTTCGCCATACGATAGACATCGCCCAAACAATAGTGTTCCTCGCCGACAATGCGAAAGAGGTTGTTATACACACCTATAGCAAAATTCAAATTATCAGGCCCTATGGTTACCCTTGATGTAGTGAACATAGCAATCATGCCACCATATTGGTTAAGGAACGAATACTCGCCCAAAGAAGTGCGCTGGTGGTCATCATAACGGCTGAATTCGCAGGTGCCCGTAATCATCAGTGGATACATCGGAGCGTTACGCCATGAATCGACATCCTTCCGCTGCAAAATCTTCTCCTCAGAAAGTTGCACTTCGCCACCATGACCCACGTAATTGAGCACCAAAGTGCCTCTTTCCATACGGCTGTTGATGGCCGCGTTCACCTCGGGGGCAATTTCACCTCCCGGAGCACTGATTTGCGGGTAAGCGTCAAGATAGATCTTGTCGATGACAACGCCATCGCCACCTACATCCTTCAGCATTTCAGCCAAAGTCTCAGCATTTCTCACAAAACCAGCTTCATCATCCGTGAAGAAGGTGATTGCATTGCGCCAAGGTTGCATAGTGGTGGCATCTTTCACGATGTAACGCTCAATCTTGTCGACCATCTGCGAGGCTTGCTCCAAAGTCTGAACGGGGAAACGTCCAATACCGATGTCAGCCAACGAATTGGCAATGTTGCCTTCATTTTCATCCATAAAGCCAAAATAATCATCGGTGACATAAGTGTATTGCATATCCAACGAAGCCACCGTCTCATAGGAAGGTACAAAATCGACGATACCATCCCGGTTCTTATAGTCGTAGGAGCAATCGCCCAACAGCAACAGATACTTGATTCTGCGGCCTGGCGTGCTGTCGAGATAGAGCATACGACAAAAGTCGCGGATGGCAGTAATGTCTTTGGCACCACATGAAAACTCGTTGTAAATCAGTTCTGGGGTGGTGACATAGACGTTCAAGTCGGGATCAATTCGGTTGTGAATCGCCTTGAGCCGCTCAGCTTGCTCCATGAAATCGGCATAGGTCAGGATAACAAAGTCCACATCACGGACACCGTGAAGATTCTGGTTGTCAACCTTTCCGAAAGCCTTGGCCGAGCAATACGAACTGCCATCATAGGCAATAAACTCATTATTGCGATTTCCGGCCACCTTAAAGCTTAAGGTTGAACCATTGAGTTGGCCCTTCACCTTGACTGGAGTACGAGGGTCGCTCACGTCCCAAACCTGAGTCTGTTGGGAAGCGTCTGCAAGCCGATACTCGTATGTCCGAATAGACATGGAAGCTCCTGGATTGCGGAACAGCATCTGTCCACCCGTGAACGTCAGCTTTCGCCAAACGTTGGCAAGGACATAGTCCACATAACCTTCCGAAGTGGTAGAAGAGCCAAGCGAATTATGCTTCAACATGACATTCAGGTTATCCTTTGTAGGATTTGCCGTGACCCATCCTCCGACATCGTAGCCGAAAGGCCTCTCGGTCGATGAAGTTGTGGTTGAGACAGAATAAGTCGCCTTATTCACATTATCCAAAAGTACTTCAAAATTGGCAGGCTGGAAGTTACGTCCCATCAAGGCTGTTTTCACCCAACATGGAAGTGTAGTGACCGCATTGGGAAAATCGAAACTAATGGTTTTTGTTGCATTGTATTCCATCTTGTCGCCATAATAGGTACGACCTACGCGGAACACATTGAATTGGTCATTTTCATACACCTGATAGTCAAGGAATTGATTGATGACTTCATTAGTGTTCCCCGAAGGTTGGCTGGACTCGGCAATGCGTTTGCCTTGGCCCAAACCCAAGACAACAAAAGCGTAAGCATAGTCATCAAATGCGTTTTGCTCATGAGTATAGGCCACACGGTCAGACTCGAGTTTCCAGCAAACGGGGCCGCGACCGTAGAAAAGGATATAGTCGGTATTGTCGAAGTGTCCATCGGACTCACCCGACACATAAATCGGCACCTCGACCAAGTCATCGGGACGGGAAACGGCATTCATTTCGGGTAGCACACCACCGCCGTTATGATAGATGCGGATTTGACGCGGGTCGACTTTTGAAACGTCGATACCCAAGTCGGTAAGGTCGGAAGCGGTCAACTTGTAAATGCCTGTTTCAGGAAGGCCTATTTTATACCAAGAACCTGAAGCCATCGCTGAACGACGGGAGTATGTCGGATTCGTTTTTTGTATGCTATAGTCTGGCGCGAGAGTCACCAAAAGCGTTGCCGACAGCAACTTTTCGTATTGATTACCTTTCTGGCGGAAGGGCACGATACGCACCGAAAGCAAGGCCTCATCACGTGAACGCATAGGCATGGCAGTCACCTTAAAATCAGTGTTAAAGACAAAGTCATGCGCCACTTGCATTTCTTCCATAGACAAGGTTTCGACCTTGACATCCATGAGTTCCACCTCCACTTTCACTGCATCATCATAAATAGGATACGACTGGCAAAACACTGGCATGACACCTTCGTAAACGCCCGATTCCAAATCCATAATTAATAAGGTATCGGAGGCGATGTGTTGTTCAGCCACTCCATTCCATTGCAGGCGAACCGGATAGCTCATCCTCACCTGTCCTCTAAGCGAGGCAGGAGCCATAACGGCTAAAACCATCAGGAAAAGCAACCAATTGAAGCGTATTATTCGAAGCATCTTTCTCTTTATCATTTAAGAATCAAATCGTTACAATTTAGTATTTCAATTATCTGTACTCTATTTTTAAATCAACGAAAATACAACTTTTTTATTGCCAAACATCAAAATTCGTGCTGAAAAAGTTTTTTTTCCAAAAATGGCAGCCAATTCAAAAAAAGTCCATAAATTTGCGTGATTTTTTTGAAAATTTTCTGGATGGTGTACAATAAACGCCTTTCCTTTGAGTTTATAGATAACAAACTTTGAACAAAAATGTATAGAAAACAAGGATTCAAGACACTAGCTATCATCGTTTTGGCTGGTTTGCTTACTGTTTCATGTTCCAAACAGTCTTCACGCACAACGGGTTGGGCTTACAACGACGCCAACAACGGAGGCTTCGAAGTTACTGAGGTGAATGACCAAGAAATCGGCCCTGGCCTGATTGCCATTGAGGGTGGAACTTTCGTGATGGGCGCCACAACCGACAACCTGACCTATTCGTGGGACAACTCACCCCGCAAGGTCACCGTGCCTTCCTTCCTGATGGACCGCACCGAGGTCAGCAACGTGGACTACCGGGAATACATCTACTGGTTGAACCGCGTATATGGCCAAAACTATCCTCAGGTGGTACGCAACGCCGCACCCGACACCTTAGTTTGGCGCGACCGTTTGTCGTATAATGAACCCATGGTTGAAATCTATTTCCGCCATCCTTCCTATAACGACTATCCAGTGGTGGGCGTGACTTGGGTACAAGCCAACGACTACTGTGCCTGGCGTACCGACCGTGTCAATGAGCTGATGCTTGTTGATGCTGGCATCCTTGATTGGGACCCTGCACAGCAGGATGAAGAAAACTTCAACACCGATGCCTATCTGGCTGGCCAATACACTGGTAAGGTGAAGAACGGTAAGAAAGACCTCTCTAAGGGTGGTGATGGCGTGCGCAACATCCGTATGGATGACGGTATCCTATTGCCTTCTTATCGTCTGCCCACAGAAGCTGAATGGGAATATGCCGCTGTCGGTCTGGTGGGCAACACCAGCAACGAACTTATCAGCGAACGCAAGGTATATCCTTGGAACGGCGACGGTCTGCGTACCGACAACAAGAGATATATGGGTAGCTTCATGGCCAACTTCAAAAGAGGTCCTGGTGACTATATGGGTGTTGCCGGCAACCTGAACGATGGTGCCGCCCTGCCCGCTCCTGTCGGTTCCTACTGGCCCAACGACTACGGTCTGTACAACATGGCTGGCAATGTGGCCGAATGGTGCCAAGACGTCTATCGTCCGCTGTCTCACGAAGACGTGGCCGACTATAGCCCCTTCCGTGGTAACGTGTTTACTCGCAAGGCCGTGGATGATGAAGGCTTCCTGCTGCAGAAAGACTCCCTGGGTCGTATCCGCAGAGAGCCCATCCCACAGGAAGAAGCTGCCAAGCGTCAGAACTACCGTACGAGCTTCAACTCCAACTATGATGACGGTGACTACATGTCGGCCATCCGCAACCGTTGGAGCGATCCTCAAGATGACCAGAGTATGTTCACCAAAGAGATGTATGAAGCTGCCACGAATGAAAATCCCGGTACGACTCTCATCAGCGATGAATCAAGGGTGTACAAAGGTGGCTCCTGGGCTGACGGTCCTTACTACCTGAGCCCTGGCACACGCCGTTACCTCAACCAGAACCAATCCGCTTCGACCATCGGCTTCCGTTGCGCGATGAACAAGGTGGGCAGTTCCTTTGCAAAGTAAGTAATAGATTCTTTTTCATGATAGTATTGAAGCCGTTTGATCCGTCAGGCGGCTTCTTTCATTAAAACCCAAGGGCCCTTGATCTGGCGTTCCCTGAGAACCATCGAAGGGTCGAAGGGTCCAAACCCATAACCAATGTTAGAAACGATATATCATAATTACCTCAAGGCTCATAAAGTCTCCACCGACAGCCGCAAGATTGAAAAAGACACTGTATTCTTCGCCTTAAAAGGCGAGAACTTCGACGCCAACGACTTCGCCCTGCAAGTGGCCGAGCAAGGTGTGGCCAGCCTTGTCGTCGCAGACAGGAAAAACCTGCCCATGCATGAACGTATCCTCGTTGTAGATGACGTTTTGAAGACTTTGCAGGATCTCGCCGCCTATCACCGCGCTCAGAGCAAAGCTATTGTGCTTTCCATCACTGGCACCAATGGTAAGACTACCACCAAGGAACTTGTCTCAGCAGTGCTGGCCAAGAAATACAACATCATCCATACGATGGGCAACCTCAACAACCATATCGGCGTACCTCTCACCCTGCTGAGCATCGAGCCAGAGACCGAGATTGCTGTCGTGGAGATGGGTGCCAACCACCCTGGTGAAATCGACTTCCTTTGCAAGATCGCCGACCCCGACTATGGTCTCATCACCAACATCGGGAAGGCACATTTGGAAGGCTTCGGTAGCTTTGAGGGCGTCATCAAAACCAAGACTGAACTATATCGACATATCAAGGCTCATGGCAAGGCCGTATTTGTCAATCAAGGCAACCCGCTGCTATGGGAGCAATCCGAGGGTCAGGAACGCATCAGCTATGGCAGGCATTGCGCCGCCTTCTGCCCTGTGGTCCCTGCCGCCTGCAATCCATATTTGAGCGTCGGCTGGAGGGAGCACCTCATCCAAACCCATCTCGTGGGCAGCTACAACTTCGAGAATGTGGCAGCCGCCATTGGCGTGGGTCAGTATTTCGAGGTGGATGAGAATGCCATCATCGAGGCCTTGGAGGCCTACACGCCCACCAACAGTCGCTCGCAGGTGGTTGAGACACAGAAGAACCGCGTCATCATGGACGCCTACAACGCCAACCCCACCTCCATGCGCGCTGCCTTAATTAACTTCGCCAGCATTTGTGGAGAGCAACACCTATTAATATTAGGTGACATGCGCGAGTTAGGCACGGCTTCCGAAGAAGAACACCGCAACATCCTCGGATTGATGAAGGAGTTGAAATTCAAGGAGGCTTTGTTGGTCGGTTCGAACTTCAGCGCTTACAACGAGAACCCTGATTGGAGGACCTTCGATAATGTCCAGAACCTGTGTCAATATCTTGAAAGCAGTCCTGTTAGCGGAAAAACGATACTCGTCAAAGGCTCTAATAGCATACAATTGGGAAAAGTGTTACCGCTGTTATAGAATGCGGAATTAGGAATGATGAATGCTGAATGTCGCAATGCGACGCTGGGCTTTGCCCCCATTCAGCATTCAACATTCAGCATTCCAAATAAAAACGTCACCAATGAAAGAAACCACCGCCATAGGACTCATGTCGGGCAGCTCGTTGGACGGGCTGGATATCGCCCTTGTGCGCTTCCAAGAAGAGGAGGACAAATATCACTTCCAAATCTTGCAGGCCGAGACCCTACCCTATCCCGAATACTGGACCGATCAACTCTCCGAAGCCTTCCACAAGCAGCCCGAAGACCTAGTACAGCTGGACAAGGACTACGGCAAATACCTCGGAGAGCAAGTCTTGGCTTTTGCCATGAAGCACAATGCTACGCCCGACTTTGTGGCTTCGCACGGCCACACCATCTTCCATCGCCCCGAGGAGCATTACACCTTGCAAATCGGCGACGGGCAGGAACTGGCCAAGGCTTGTGGCTTCACCGTCATCGATGACTTCCGCAGCGAAGATGTCAGCAAGGGCGGACAAGGAGCGCCACTGGTTCCCATCGGCGACAAATTGCTTTTTGGCGACTATGAGATTTGTCTCAACATCGGCGGCATCGCCAACGTCTCATACGACGAAAACGGCAAGCGCATCGCCTTCGACCTCTGCATTGCCAACCAAGCCCTTAATTATCTCGCCCAGATGAAAGGTCTACCCTACGACCGCGATGGCGAGCTGGCCCGTAGCGGCGAGGTCGACATTACGCTGCTGAAACAGCTGAACAGGCATCCTTTCTATGGGCTGTACCCACCCAAATCGTTGGGAAGAGAGTTCTTCGAAGCGAACCAGAAAGAGCTCTTGCAAGGCCTCTCCGTTCCAGATTTGTTGGCCACTTTTGTAGAACACATCGCTTTGCAAATCGCATTGGGAGTGAGTCATCTGCCCAAGGGAAAGATTCTCGTCACCGGTGGCGGTGCGAGGAACAAGTTCCTTATGGAGCGCCTGCAAGCCCGTAGTTCACATGAGGTCGTTATCCCCGAAAAGATGATCATCGACTACAAGGAGGCTTTGGTCTTTGCTTTCCTTGGACTGCTTCGCATGGAAGACAAGACCAATGTGCTGTCTTCGGTAACTGGAGCAGAGAGTGATAGTTGCAGTGGGCGGATTTGGAAGCCCTGCTAAAGCATTTCGCTTCTTATTCATTTACAACAACATATCCGACAGCAAACGACAACAAACGACTGCTGTCGACTACAAACGTTTATTCAACGGCTTTGTCTTGACAAAAGGTATTTCTTTGCTGTATAATCAGTAAAACAATAAGAATATGGCAAAGAAAGAAACCAACACAAAACTTGAAATCACAATTTGTGATATCAAAGGCATTGACAGCATCAATATAGAATCTTTGATACGTGTAATAAGAGGTCAACAGGTAATGCTTGATTCTGATTTGGCGATGTTGTATGGCGTTGAAACCAAGAGATTGAACGAACAGGTGAAACGAAATCTCAATCGTTTTCCGGAGGATTTCATGTTTCAACTCACTCATGATGAGGCAGTTAGTCTAAGATCACAAATTGTTACCTTAAACGAAGAGAAAAATTCTTTAAGGTCGCAAATTGCGACCATAAACGAGGAAGAAGTAATCTTGAAGTCGCAAATTGCGACATCAAGTTGGGGAGGCACTCGAAAACTTCCCTATGCCTTCACCCGCAATGGCATCGCCATGCTCAGCAGCGTTTTAAGGTCTGATACTGCTGTGGAAGTCAACATCCGCATCATGCGCGCATTTACCATGATTCCGCAACTCGTCAATCACAACACGCAGATTATTGAGCGCATCTTCAACATTGAGCAGCATCAACAAGAAACAGACAAAACGATTAAGGTTATTCTTGATAGAATCGAGGACGTTAGTCCAAAACTCCTCCCCGAGCAAGTCTTCCCAACCGGTTGCGTCTGGGATGCATGGACTTACATCTCCGACCTCATTCGAAGTGCCCGACAAAGGATTGTCTTGATTGACAACTATGTTGACGACCGAGTACTTTCCATGTTCACCAAACGAGTCGATGGCGTTTCGGCGACCATCCACACTCGGCATAATGAACAATTCCTCACCGACCTAAAGAAGCACAACGCCCAATATCCAAAAATCGATTTCATCCAACTGACACACCGGAATCATGACCGTTTCCTAATCATAGACGACAAAGTCTATCTGTTAGGCGCCAGTTTGAAGGATATGGGGGCAGGGCTTTGTGCGGTTACTGAAATGACTATTGCGCCGGAGGTAATTTTGGGGATGGTGAAGTAATGCCATTAAAAGTCGAAAAGCAGAAAGCCTATTATCAGAACGATTCCGACAAATATCGTTTACCAGATTAACCGAAAAAACACAAGAAATAGGTTAGTCGATTAACCGATTTTTTGATAAAAACGGTTATTGTATTAACCTTTTTTGTATCTTTGCAGCCTAAAGACAAACGGAAAAGATGGAAACGTTATTCAAAAAACACCAGATTCTGATTTCACAGGTAAGTATGGATATCGTCCGAGAGACGATTAATACCATTTCGTGGGAAAAACAATTGGTGGGCATTCGAGGTTCGCGAGGCGTAGGAAAAACCACACTGATGCGGCAGTATATCAAGAAAAACTATGGCGTCAAACCTGGCGAGGCGCTTTATTGCGTATTGGACAGCCTCTATTTCAGCAACCACAGCCTGCTTCAGTTGGCTGAAACTTTCCACTTGATGGGCGGCAAGCACCTTTTCCTCGACGAGGTACACAAATATCCCACATGGAGCAAGGAAATCAAGGAAATCATCGACCTCTATCCCGACATGAAAATCACCTTTTCGGGATCATCCCTTTTGCAGATTCTCAATGCCGATGCCGACCTCTCACGTCGTGTGCTGAGTTACGACATGGCAGGACTGTCGTTTCGCGAGTTCCTCCATTTCTACAAAGGCATTCAATTCCCCGTGAAGAGTCTTGATGATATTCTTTCCGATGCCTATAACATCTGTATGGAAATCAACAAACTATGTCGGCCTCAACAGCTTTTTGAGCAGTATCTTCGTGCGGGATACTATCCTTTTTATGACGGCAACGAGGAGGAATATTACAGCCGTATCGAGAATGTCATCAATTTCATTATTGAGCAGGAAATGACACAATTTTGCGGAGTTGAATTTTCCAACACACGTAAAATCAAGGCTTTGCTGGTTTTCTTGGCAGAGAATGTTCCCTACGAAGTGAACATTGCCAAGCTGTCAACTTATTTGGAACTTAATAAGCAGACGGTGTTGTCCTACCTCGCGAATATGGAACGCGCCGAACTTTTGCATCTGCTTTATTCCGACAACAAGTCGGTGACGCGCCTACAAAAGCCCGACAAGATTTACCTGCACAACCCCAACATGTTCTATGCCCTCGGGCAACGCAATGAGATTGGAACCATCCGCGAATGTTTTGCTGTCAACCAACTCTCTGTGAAACATACAGTTGAATACGGAAAGGCCCAAGGCGATTTCCGTATTGACGGGCACATTACAGTAGAAGTGGGCGGACAAGACAAGACCTTCGACCAAATCGCGAACATCCCTGATTCCTACATCCTTGCCGACATGATGGAACACCCCATAGGAAAGAAGCTGCCCTTATGGATTGTAGGACTAACCTATTAAGGTGCCACTAAAGTTTGTAGGCATTACACTGAATTTTGTATTTTTGCGTTCAATAAGAGTCAATGAAAGTCCCGTGTTCAAGAAAATCCTAAATACCTTTGGAACCAAGATACTGGCGGCAGCCCTTAACTTCGCTATTGCCATTATCATCTCCCAGACCTTGGGCGATACAGGCAAAGGTACGCAGGCGCTTCTTTTGACTACGATCTCCTTCATCCTCATCTTCTCTGACATCATCTGCGGCGCAAGCATCATCTACCTTGCCCCGCGCCATTCGTTCAAGAAGATTCTGGTAGCCTCCACGGTATGGGCCGCCCTCATTGCTGTGATCATGGGCTTCGCCATCTGGCTGTTCTATCCGAAGCTGGCGCCCGACTTGGTGGCACATGTGGCCATCCTGTCGTTCATCTCCTCACTCAGTAATATCAACTTCCGCTTCTTGGTCGGCAAGGAGGAAATCAAAAAGGCCAACTACAACACGCTGCTCCAACCCGTGCTTTTGGCCTTGACTTTGGTCATCTATTATATCTTGCTGAAGCGAACCGACATCTACGGCTATGTCATCGGGCTGTATGCCGCATACGGTGGTACTTTCCTGCTGGGTGTCTGGATGTTGCGCAAGGAATATGCTAACCTGCGTCATGACACGGACAAGGATTACAAACCCGTTTTGAAAGACCTCTTCAAATACGGTTTCCTCAACCAGACGGGCCACTTCGTGCAGTTCTTCAACCTGCGCTTGAGTTACTATCTGTTGGACAAATACATCAGTGTGGGACGCGTGGGAGTATTCTCCAACGCCCTCTCGCTCGCCGAGGCCATATGGATTATCAGCAACAGTATTGCACTCGTAGAATATGCCCGCATCGCCAATGCCGACGACCGCGCCTACGCGCAAAAGCTCACCCTCGATTTAGGCAAGATCTGTCTTCTTATCTCTGCCTTGGCCGTTGTGGTGTTGTGCCTGCTGCCGCCTGCAATCTACACCTTCGTCTTCGGTCCCGAGTTTGGCGAAATGGCGGGACTTATCCGCATCCTTGCTCCAGGCATCCTGCTGTACTGTATTTTCCTCATCCTCGGACACTATTACTCAGGCACCGGACGTTATCAGATGAACACCTTTGCGGCACTCTGCGGACTGGTCGTCACCTTTGTCTGCGGCTTCACGCTGATACCTCGCTATGACGTCACAGGTGCAGCCATCACCTCGGCAGTGTCATATACGGTCAATGCTGTGTTCCTGTTCGTGTTCTTCATCAAGGAGTCACGCTTCAAAGGTCGCGACTTCCTATTGACCAAGGGCGAGATACAGAACTACATCACTGAACTGAAACAACAATTCTTGAAACAACCTACCGAAAATGAATAAACTCCATAAATTCACCAAAGCCCTTGGGCGCATCATCAGGCATCCTTATCTGCTTAACCTTGTCTTGCAAGACGAAGGCAGCAACAAGGAAGACGTCATCAGGAAATATGGTCTCAGTGACGGTCTGCCCGTCATCGAAATCAACGAATTGTTCCTGAACTTCCATGAAATCGCAAAGCCTTACGCCTATCTCTCGGGTGCCACCATGCCCATCGATATTGCCTTGCTGCGCGCCTTGGCAAAACGTTATGCGGTGAAGGACTACTTCGAAATCGGCACCTGGCGTGGTGAGAGCGTGGCCAATTTGGCCGATGTGGCTGAGCATTGCGTCACTTTCAACTTGCCGAAAGAAGATATCATCAAGCTGACCGACAACCAGCTTTATGCTGATTTGCACAGCTTCTTCAGCAAGGATCTAAGCAATGTTGAACAGCTTTATGGTGACTCTCAGACCTTTGACTTCGGCCCGCACTTTGGCAAGTACGACATGGTCTTTGTTGACGGCGACCACCATTACGAGAGCGTAAAGAAAGACAGCGAAACCGCCTTCAAACTGTTGAAAGGTGAGCGCAGTATCATCGTGTGGCACGACTACGGCCTCGATCCCGAGACCATCCGATGGGACGTGATGGGCGCCATCCTTGACGGTGCGCCTGCAGAGAAACGCAAGCATATCTATCATGTTTCCAACACCTTGTGTGCCGTGTATTTGCCTGATGACTTCGCCACGCACAAGCTCGTGCCGTATGAGACGCCCAAGAAATACTTTGAAATTGATATTAAAACGCATATTTGCTAAGCGATGAACATTCTGCACCTATTGAGTTGGTTCCCCACCCCCGACGACCCCACCTTGGGCAACTTCTGCGTCCGCATGATTGACGCATTGCCTGAGGAATGCCATTCCGTCATCCTCTCCGTTTGCGACGGCAAGAACATGGCGAAGTCCTTCGAGGTCAAGGAGATTCCAGGGGCACACCACACCCATGTGCAGATCTACATCCGTCCGCCAAAGATCAACGCAATTCGCAAACTCAAAATGCTGCGGATGTACCAATACGGACTGAAATACATCAAGAAGCACTTTTTCAATCCCGATTTGATTCATCTGCACGTCACCTACCCGCTTGGGCAAGTGGCCTTGCTGTGGAAAAAACTCCTTGGCTACAAATATGTCCTCACCGAGCACTGGACCATTTACCAGCCACAGAACAAGGACGTTTTGGTCGGAAAGCTGAAGCGGAAAATCATCAAGATAGCCAACAATGCCGAGCTCATCATGCCCGTCAGCCTCGATTTGCAGCAGTGCATGGAAGGTCATGGCGTGTGCAACCATTTTCAGGTGATTTATAACTTGGTGAATACGGATATGTTTAAGCTTGGACAGCCGTGCATAGATTCCAGCCTGCGCACAAACCTGCGTGGGAATGACATGCACGGCGGGAAAAAACGAATGCTTCATATTTCGACCTTGCGCGACGAGGCCAAGAACTTCAGCGGCATCTTGCGTGTTATTGAAAGATTAAGACAGCAGCGCGACGACTTCGAATTGCACGTCATCCATGACTACGATGCTCCAGAATTCAAAGCTTTTGTAAAAGAGCACCACCTGGAGGACTGCGTCATCTTCCATGGTAAGAAGACTTCAGCAGAGGTTGCGCAAGCCTACCAAGATGCGGACTTCTTTGTGTTGTTCTCCAACTTTGAAAACTTGCCTTGCGTCATTGTGGAAGCCTTTGCCAGCGGTGTGCCTGTTCTTAGTACTTCCGTTGGTGGCATTGCAGAAATCGTTTCACCAGAAAGAGGCATCCTCATCCCACAGGGTGACGAAGAAGCTTTGTTGCAAGGCATGAACCAAATGCTCGACCACTGCCGCGAGTACGACCGCGAAGCCATTCGCGACTATGCCATAAAAACATTTGCTGCCCAAAACATTGGACAGCAAATATTTGAGCAATACAAGAAAGTCGTTAATCCTTGACGAATTTCAACGTAGATACAGTATCGTTTTCATCCACGATGCGGACGAAATACACACCTTGTGGCCATGTTGCCACTTCAACAGTATTGTCCGCACCTTGATACACCAATTGTCCGAGAGCATCGAAGATCTTGATGTCCTTCATTGTGCCTTCCACTGTAAAACTACGCGAAGCGGGATTGGGATATAAGGATACTGTGCGGTTCTTCTCATCCACCGAAGTCACCTCAACCGTCACCGGGACAATATCGGATGTGCAATACTCCCCACTTTCCCTACGATAGAGAACGGAAACTCCCAAGTCAATTAAGATTGGATATGTGGTATAACATCTAAGAAAAATCTCCTTGTACCCAGGATCATCTATTGTTGTGACAAGCATACCGTCATTATCAGTAATCTCATATTGTGCAAACTCATTCTCATTGCCATCCCAGTCCCAAGTCAATTTGACGCCATATTCTTCTTCGTTGTGCCATTCATAAGCACCTTCCAGGTTGAATACAGGTCGGCAGTCCATCTCGCAACTGATCTCATAGTCAGTAATCGCTCCAACCTCAGGGTATCCGTCTGAGGCAACTATCAGATTGTCGTCCCAGTCGTAGATTTCGTACGAGACCTCCGAGAGGCTCCCATGTGAGTAGCAAGTATTGTCGTAGGTCCAGAAAAAGGTTGCCGTCTGGTTTTTCGGCACAGGGACAACGATGGATGCTTCTCCGCCTTCCCAAAGTCCCACACGCTGTGAGACCTTTCCGTCTTCGTCAAGTACGGCAACGGATGACATGTCCCAGCCGTTGCCGCCTGTGTCAGCCAACTCGAAGCGCAAGTCGCAGGTACCGCCGATGGTCACCGTGTCGCGTGTCACCTTGCTCATACCTGCAGGGTTGACAGCAAATACGGTATAATAATAGGTGCCGCTTTTCTCCAGATGGTCAGCATAAACATGATATTGATTCTGACTCCAAGGATAATCAACCAAGGAGTCAATCACCATACCGTCGCGCATAATGAAAATAGCAATATCTTCATCATCAATGGGGTTGCCTCCACGGGTTTCAAGGACAGGCACAATTCGCAAAATAGCTGTACTCGTGTTATGAGCGTATGCCCTCAAAGGCTCCACTGCTTTTGGCGCATCATAATACTCATCAACGGGATGCAGGTTAAAGATGGCATTGTGATACCATGGGAAGGAATAGAACGTCAAATAAAAACCATCAATGGCGTAATAGCCGTTATCAAAACCAGCCCAACCCCAGTTGAGGTGGAACATGTCGTTGTCGTCATAACCGTCAAGCACGTAGGCATGACCACCTGCTTCACCCTGCGAGGCATAATAGATAGGCATACCCGCATCAAGGTTGGCACGTAAGTCGTTCTTCCACTGCGTGTTGTCACCATAATTCGGCTTATCACGATGCTCCCAGTCGGGGCTATACCTGAAATGTTCCTCCATGGCAGGCCCCACATCATACGAATAAGCACCACTGGCATTAGGCCCATAACCCATTTCGACGCTCACACCAGCATGATATTCCAACAAAGCCGTGGCATCCACCTCGGCCTGCGGACTGGCAAAATCAAGGAAGTCGGGCATCAGTTCATAGCGATAGGTGGCATCTTCGAAATTGGCCTCTTGCCAGCCATAGTTGCCGTAATAACTGTTAGCATCATAGCCATGGCCTCCTTGTCCTTGGCGAGGCCATTCCCAATAACGCATAATCTGGCTCATCGTATTGGCCACACAGCCCGACTTGCAGTGGCCACTGTAAACTGAGCTGGGGTCTTCGGGAGCCATATTGTTGTAAAGGTCGGTCTGGTTCCAAATGGAAGCCAACAAGGGGCCAACGCTACGGTCGGTTTTCATTACCGAAAGCTTACCTGTCTTCTCCAAACTCGTCCAGTCGGCAACAGCTTCGGCTGTACGTTCGTCGTTACGTGCAAACATCTGGCTGAAGCCAGCCTTGTAATTGTCGAAGAAGGTCATCAAGCCATCAGGCAACTGAGCAGTGAAATTGCTCTCAGTGGAATAGCCCAAAATAGGTTTGGCACGGTCATCGGCACTGACAATGACAAAGCCTTTGGGCTGCACGGCGAATACGTAGAATGCTGCTTGTTCATTATCAGCAAAAGCAGTATAAGTCAACTCTGCTGTAGCCGATTTCATCTCCGTATTGGCTTTCATAAACTTGACGCCCAGCGTCTTGGCCGTTTGGACATCAACAGGATTGGCTTGCAGTCCGTTCAGAAACAGAGCTGCAAACAAAAGAATAAATAGCGTCTTTTTCATAATTTGAGCCTTATACTGTTATCAATCCGCGTTCTTCACCAAGACAAACGCATCCTTATCGGTTTCCTTTGGAACATATCCTTGGTCATAAACGAAATGGTACACAGCACCGGCCTTGGTCGTGTAGGTACTCGTGAAATACTTGAAGTCAAAGCCTTTCTCCATCAACTGTTGGCGACTGGCAAAGCCTTTCCCGGTAGGGTTCAGTTCTAGCAAGATATTATGGTTACGGGCCAAGATGCCATTTATCTTTCTTACCACATTGATTTGTTTGTGAGTCTTTTCGTAGTTGTAGCTGTTGCGGCACGAGTCACAGCAGAATTTCTTGTCGACTCGTCCGATAATCGGTTCACCGCAGTAGAGGCATTTTCTTTCTTCCATAGTTATCAGTTGTTAGTTGTTCAGTTATTCAGTTAAAGCAGGTCGTTGAGTACTGAGTCCGTCGAAGTATCGAAACGCCGTCTTAATTTAGTTTCGGCCCTTCGACGGGCTCAGGGACCTTAGCTATTTAGTAAATACATACCTTAATATATTCGCACCCATTTTCAGGGCTTTTTCTCTAGTCTCTTGCGAGTCGTGGTGCACACGCTGGTCTTCCCAACCGTCGCCAAGGTCACATTCATATGTAAAAATGCAAACAATTCTACCTTCGTAAATCAAGGCAAAAAGTTGTGGCGGTTTGTTGTCATGCTCATGAATCTTGGGCAGACCATTCGGAAAGGCATATGGTTTCTTGAAAATCTCGTGCGTATAGGGCAACTCCACAAAATCCAATTCCGGGAACACCTTCTTCATTTGAGGTTCAATGTATTGTCGGATGCCATAGTTGTCGTCGATGTGCAAGAAACCGCCCGCCAACATGTAATTGCGCAGGTTTTGCGCCTCAGCGGCATCGAAGACCACGTTACCGTGACCCGTCATGTACACGTATGGATAGTTGAACAAGTCCGGACTTGAGGGTTCCACTGTAGGCACATTTGGGTTGATATCCGTACCAATCTCTTGGTTGCAAAAACGCACCAAGTTGGGCAGCGAGGTCGGGTTGCCATACCAGTCGCCTCCCCCACGGTATTTCAGCAAAGCGATGTTGAGTTGCTGGGCCGAGGCAACGAACGAGAAGGACAGCAATATGGCAATCAACAATTTCTTCATTTCAGCGTATTTCTTTTTATCAAGAATTTCAGAATTAGAGAAGTTTCTTTTTGAATTATTTTGAATTAGAGACAAAATTGCTGGCAATTTTGTCCTTCATTTGGTTAATGAGTTGGATAGTATGGCAAGCTACAATGGCAGCCGTTTCTGTACGCAAACGTGCTTCGCCCAAACTACACGGTACGAAACCATTCTCTTTGGCTAAGGCCACTTCCTCGGGACTGAAGTCGCCCTCGGGACCGATGAGCACCAATGCATTTTCGCCTTTCTTATATAAGTCACAAAGACAATCCTTCACATCATCATCAATCCAAGCGATAAACTTCTGTCCATCGAAGGGTTGCTTCACCAATTTGTCGAACGCAACCAAGTCCTCCACCTTTGGCAACCTTGACTTGATGCTCTGCTTCATGGCCGCCACCATCACCTTCTGGAAACGCTCCACATTGGCGGCGCGACGTTCGGAATGGTAAGAGGTAAACAACCTCACACGGTCGATGCCGATCTCAGTGGCTTTCTCCAGAAACCACTCCGTGCGCTCGTTGAGTTTAGTTGGAGCGATGGCGATTTCGAGGTTGAAGCCCCAGTGGTCATATCCCTTGCGCTGGTTCGTCAGGTTGACGGTGGCCCGCTTGGGCAAGGCCTCCATCAACTCGGCGTCGAAGAGAAAGCCTTCGCCGTTGGTGACACAGAAACGCTCACCCTCGGTCATGCGCAGCACCTTGACACAATGCTTCGACTCGTCCTCTGGCAAGGTCATCAGGCCTTCTTTCGCTTCAGGTATGTAAAAGACGTTCATTTATTTCCTTTGGTCGGGCCTTTCGACAAGCTCAAGGACCCTTTTCCTTATTATAGAGTTAAGGTCCCTGAGCCTGTCGAAGGGCCGGTTCATTACATTCGATTCGGCATTCCGATACCCAACAATTCCGAAGCATTGCGCAACAAAGCGGCCACCATGTCGCACACCTGCAGGCGGAACATGCGGCGGTCGGCATCGGGTTCCTTCAGGATGCTGCATTCTTGGTAGAACTGGTTGAATTCCTTGGCGAGGTCGAAGATGAAATTGGCCACCATCGCAGGGCTACGGTTCTCGGCAGCCTGATTCAGCACCATCGGCCAACCATACATCATCACTATGATCTCCTTTTCCTTGGGTTGCAGGTCACCGACCTTCACCTCGCTTTCAAGCTTGATGCCTTGTTCTTCGGCCTTGCGCAGCACCGAGCAAATACGAGCGTGGGTGTATTGCACAAACGGGCCCGTGTTGCCGTTGAAGTCGATGGATTCCTCAGGATTGAAGAGCATCGTCTTCTTCGGGTCGACTTTGAGGATGAAATACTTCAAGGCGCCCAGTCCGATGGTGTGATACAGCTTGTCGGCCTCCTCGGGTGAGAGGTCTTTGGCCTTGCCAAGTTCCTCGGAGACGCCCTTGGCCGTAGACACCATCTCATCCATAAGGTCATCAGCATCGACCACCGTGCCCTCACGCGACTTCATCTTGCCGTTGGGCAGTTCCACCATGCCGTAAGACAAATGCTCAATGTCGTTGCCCCACTCACGACCGAGGCGCACCAACACACGCTTCAGCACATCAAAGTGGTAAATCTGTTCATTGCCCACGACATAGATCAGTTTCTCAGGGTCGTATTCCTTGACACGCAGTTGGGCGGTGCCAAGGTCTTGGGTCATATAAACAGAGGTGCCATCGCGGCGAAGTAGGAGTTTCTCATCCAAACCCTCATCGCGGAGGTCGCACCACACGGAATTGTCCTCACGGTGATAGAGCACACCTTTCTCAAGGCCTTCTTGGACCAATTCCTTGCCCAAGAGGTAGGTTTGGGATTCATAATAAATCTTCTCGAAGGCTACGCCGAGACGTTTATAGGTCACGTCGAAGCCATCGTAAACCCATTGGTTCATTGTCTCCCAAAGGTGACGCACCTCAGGGTCGTTGGCTTCCCATTTACGCAGCATCTCACGGGCTTCCTGCATCAGCGGAGACTCTGCCTCGGCCTTGGCTTTAGCTTCTTCCTTAGCTTTCTCGTCCAAAGTATCGAAATCGGCAGGGAGCAGAGCTTTTACCTCTTCCTTGAATTTCTTGTCGAACAGCACATAGAAGTCGCCGATGAGATGGTCGCCTTTCTTGCCCGTCGATTCGGGTGTGCAACCATTACCCCACTTCTGCCATGCCAACATACTCTTGCAGATATGGATACCACGGTCGTTCACGAGGTTGACACGCACCACATTCTTGCCGTTGGCCTTCATAATCTCCGAAACGCTCCAGCCGAGGAGGTTGTTACGGATATGGCCCAAATGCAAGGGTTTGTTCGTATTGGGCGAGGAATACTCGATAACCACGTTTTTGCCCGAAACGGGTTTGCGGCCAAACTCGCGGTTCTCGTGGTTTGCCTTGAAGAAATCCATCCAGAACTTGTCGGAAATCAACAGGTTTAGGAAGCCTTTCACCACATTGAACTTGGCTATCATATCCGATTCCTTGATCATCTCGGCACCCATCTCGTTGGCCAGCTGCTCGGGGTTGCGACCCGCCAATTTCACGAAAGGAAACACCACGATGGTCATGTCGCCCTCAAACTCGGGGCGTGTCTTCTGGAAATTCACCTGCTGCACAGGCGGTTCCTGTCCGTATAAGGTCTTGAACGACTTTATGAATAAATCTCTTAATACTTGTTCTAACATTTTTCTGATTCTTGCTTAATGAATTGCAAAATTACAAAACTTCAAGAGAATTTATTATGTTTTTCTCTTTTTTCCCTAACACTAGACAAAATTTCCCTATATTTGCCCAAATAAATCCATCAAGAATGAAACACAGATTTATCACCCTGATGCTGCTTCTGCTGGGAGCCACATTTGCCATAGAAGCCAATCCCGTTGACATAAGGACAGCCCGCGAAGTGGGCTTGAAGTTCATGAACGCCAACACGAAAGCCCTGTTGCACAACGCTGACGAGCTGCAGTGGGTAACCACATACAATACCAACCGTGGCGATGCCGCTTTCTATGTCTTCAACACACAGGATGGCTTCGTGATTGTGTCGGCCGACGACTGTGCCACGCCCATTCTAGGCTATTCCAGTGAAGGCCATTTTGACACGGAGAACATCCCCATCCAACTGCAAGAATACCTGCAAGGCTTTGTGGAGCAGATTGGATACGGCATCGAAAACCATGTGCAAGCCGACAAGCGAACAGCCGAACAATGGGAACGGGTTAGAACTACAGGACACCTGACCAACAACCGTACCGACGAAGCAGTGGAGCCGCTGATTACCACGAAATGGGATCAGTATTGGCCATACAACGACCTTTGCCCTGAGGACGAAGAAATGCCAGATGGCCATATGTTGACAGGTTGCACGGCCACCGCCATGGCACAGATAATGAAGTATTGGGAATGGCCTCTGCATGGAACAGGTGAGCATTCCTACCAATGGAATGGACAAACCCTAAGCGCTAATTTTGGAGAAACCACCTATAATTGGGACAACATGCTTGATGAATACATTTATCATAATATTCAATATGGGGATGATTCGATGGTTTTTATTACAGAATTTACGCAAGAGCAAATGGAAGCCGTAGCTACCCTGATGTGGCATTGTGGCGTATCGGTCGAAATGAATTATACTTCAACAAATGGATCTGGTGCTATGTTGTATCCCGAATCATTGATTGATTATTTTGCTTATTCCGATGAAATGAGTTTTGAACGCAAAAGGGATTTCTCAGATGCCACATGGAAGGCGAAACTTAAAGATTGTCTCAATTTAAGGAGGCCATTATATTATGTTGGTTACGATAGTATTGTTGGTTACGGTTATAACGGTCATGCTTTCGTCTGTGATGGCTACGACTCCAATGACTTGTTCCATTTCAATTGGGGCTGGGGCTCTGTAGGTGGCTATTATGCCATTGGTGCTTTGAATCCTGGTGCTTGGGGATGGAACTATTTGAACCGTGCTATCTTCAATATTCATCCTCAAGGCGAGACAACGTATTACGCCATCAATGTTTCGACCGACCCTATTGAAGGTGGCGTCGTGTCAGGAAGTGGGACCTATGCCCATGGCGACAGCATCACGCTTACCGCTATTCCCAATGAAGGTTATGGATTCTGCTATTGGGAAGAAAATGGAGAGATTTTCTCAGCCAATCCAACTTTTTCTTTTACTGCAAATTACAACCGTGATTTTAGGGCCGTGTTTGCCTCCTTGGAAGAGAATGTTTTCTTCAACGATCTAAAGGTAATGGAAATATGCTTGGATCATTGGGACACCAACGGTGATGGCAAACTGAGTTATGCTGAAGCTGCCGCTGTGACAAGTCTCGGTGAAGTGTTCAGAGGGAACGAACGGATTACTTCATTTGAAGAATTAGAGTTTTTCACGGGTTTGACCTCGATTGACGATAGCGCTTTTTTTAATTGCATTAGCTTATACTCAACGATTATTCCCAATACTGTCATATCAATAGGCAATTATGCATTCGCTGGTTGCTGTGTTAATATACCATACAAAGAATTACCTAATTTAACCTTCAGCAATTCCGTAACCACGATTGGAGACTCTGCTTTTGAAGGTAGCGGCTTTTGGAATTATGGGAACAACTTGATTATCCCCAATTCTGTAACCACGATAGGCAATAGGGCATTTGCTGATTGCCTTACAAGTGGCCGCCTAATCATTGGTGATTCCGTGACCACAATAGGCACGAAAGCTTTCCAAGGTTGCAGTGGCTTTACGGGTTCGCTGACCATCGGCAATTCTGTCACCACGATAGGCAGTTATGCTTTCCAAGGGTGCAGCGGCTTCACTGGCTCGCTGACCATCGGCAATTCTGTCACCACGATAGGCGCTAATGCTTTCCAAGGGTGCAGCGGCTTCACTGGCTCGCTGACCATTCCTGATTCTGTGACAGAGATTGGCTATGCGGCTTTTCAGGGTTGCAGCGGCTGGACGGGCTCGCTTACGATATCGAATTCATTGACGACGATAGGCAAGTTCGCTTTTTCCGAATGCTCAGGTTTCACTGGCTCGCTGATCATCCCGAATTCTGTTACTTCAATAGCTAACTATGCATTTCAATATTGTAGCGGCTTGGAATCGCTGACCATTCCCAATTCCGTAACCTTGATAGGTGATAAGGCATTTTTTAGTTGCCACTTTAATGCGCTGAATATTAATATGACAAATATTCCTATGAATTTTGCCTCAAATAATGGACATAGTTTTACTGGCACTTTGACCATTGGCGATGCAGTGACTTCAATAGGCGACAATGCTTTCTCTGGTTGCCAATTTAACGGGTTGAATATCAACATATCAACTATTCCTATTGATTTTGTGCATACTATTGGAGGTAGTTTTACTGGCACTTTGACCATTGGCGATGCAGTAACTTCAATAGGTGAAAATGCTTTTGATCATTGCAGTGGCTTCACTGGTGATTTGACAATTCCAAACTCCGTGACCACGATAGGCGATTTAGCTTTTAGGGGGTGCAGCGGTTTCAACGGTTCGTTGACCATTGGCAATTCCGTGGTTTCGATAGGCAACTCGGCTTTCTTAGGGTGTTCAGGCTTGTCTTCCATAACAGTCCTTCCTGAAACGCCACCTTCTATTGAGTCTAATTCTTTCTACAATGTCAATCCTGGCATTGTCGTCAAGGTGCCTTGCGGATGCCTACAAGCATACAAAACATCTGACTGGAACGATTACTTTACCTCCATCATGCAAAACTGCATTGGCATTTCGGAAGACCATGGAAACACCTCCTCCATCTATCCCAACCCCACCAACGGACAAGTGAAAATCGAAGCCGAAGGCATCGAACATATCACCATCAGCAACGAACTTGGCCAAGTCATTTACGAGAGCAAGGCCAGCGGAAACACGTTTGAATACAACTTCAGCAGACACGAGGCTGGGACTTACCTTATCAAGATTGAAACTAAAAACGGAATAACTACGAAGCGTGTGGCTGTAACGAGATAGTTATCAAAAAACTTTCCATTCCCATACACCATATCAAAAACTTTCCTATCTTTGCAGTCCGATGAGATACCAAAATAAGCCATCGGAAAAGATTATCACCACGGAATCAATTGGTTCCATCAAAACGAATTTCCTACTTTTTCATACTGACGGTCACTTTGTCGACCGTCTTTTTTTTGCCAAATCAACAAAATCAATACGATAAGCCTATGTCAATATCACTGAAAAACCGCAGCCTGATTTCCATCAGCGACTACACGCCTGAAGAAATCTGCCATGTCCTCGACATCGCCGAGGACTTCGAGAAAAACCCGCACCAGAACCTGCTGAACGGGCGCATCATTGCCTCACTCTTCTTCGAGCCTTCCACTCGTACCCGCCTAAGCTTTGAAACAGCCATTCAACTCTTGGGCGGCAATGTCATCGGCTTCAGCAGCACCGCCGGAACGAGCATCCAGAAAGGCGAATCCCTCGCCGACACCATCACCATGGTAGCCAGCTATGCCGACCTCATCGTCATGCGCAACCCCATCGAAGGCTCAGCCCGCTTCGCCTCCGAGGTGTCGAAAGTGCCGGTCATCAACGCGGGCGACGGTGCCAACCAGCATCCCACACAATGCATGCTCGACCTCTACAGCATCCGCAAGACGCAAGGCACGCTTGAAAACCTTGAAATCACCCTTGTCGGCGACCTGAAATACGGCCGCACCGTCCACAGCCTCGTGGAGGCCATGTGCCACTTCAACGCGAAGTTCAACCTTGTCTCGCCCGTCGAGCTGAAGCTACCGAGCGTGGTGAAGCAGCACATCAAGGATCGCAACCTCGAATACCACCAGTACACCGAGCTGGAGGATGCTATCCCCCACTCCGACATCATCTACATGACCCGCATCCAGCGCGAGCGCTTCCCCGATCCCGAGGAATACGAGAAGGTGAAGAACTCCTACGTACTGCGCAACGCCATGCTGGAAAACTCCAAGCCCAACTGCCGTGTGCTGCACCCGCTGCCGCGCGTCAACGAGATCCACGTCGATGTCGACGCCAACCCGAAGGCGTATTACTTCCAGCAGGCACAGAACGGCGTGTACGCTCGTCAGGCACTCATAGCATCCATCCTTGGGCTAAAATGATACAAGTCGGCGTTTCGACAGGCTCAACGACCTTAACTTATGCAGGTCCCTGAGCCCTGAGCTTGTCGAAGGGCCGAAGGGCCGTCAACAATTAAACAATTAAACAACCAACAATTCAACATATAGCAGACATGGAAAAAAAGAAAGAACTGACAGTTTCCGCCATTGAGAATGGCACCGTCATCGACCATATTCCCGCCGACAAAGTGTTCCAAGTCGTCAAGATCTTAGGCTTGGAGAAAGTCAGCAACCCCGTGTATTTCGGCACCAACGTGGAGAGCAAGAAATACGGCACCAAGGGCTTCATCAAGGTCTCCAACAAGTACTTCGAGCCCGAGGACGTGAACAAGATCGCCCTCGTCGCCCCCACCGCCTCCATCATCGAGATCAAGGACTTCGAAGTCATCAGGAAGCAAACCGTGACCATCCCTGATCGCATCGAGCACATCGTGAAGTGCTTCAATCCCAACTGCGTCACCAACAAGGAACACGACGTGCCGACCAAGTTCACCGTCATCAAGGACGCACAGGGCAACATCAAGCTACACTGCCACTATTGCGAGAAGAACACCACACAGGACAAACTTGAATTCATCTAATAAAGACGCGAGACTACGGGACTGCGAGACGTGAGGCCGTCTCTTGCCCTGAAGTCAAACATAAAAACTACACTCATGAGGAAAACAGGAATCATCATAGTTATTATCATCGGTCTCATCCTGCTTTGGGGCTGGTCCATCTACAACGGATTGGTCAAAAAGCAGGAAGCCGTGGCCTCGACCTGGAGTCAGGTGGAGAACGTCTATCAACGCCGTGCCGACTTGGTGCCCAACCTCGTTGCCGTGGTCAAGAACTACGCTGAATACGAGCAGGAAACCTTGACAGCCGTCACCGAGGCCAGAGCCAAGGCTGCTGCCTCGACAGTCGACATGGAACACTTCGATGAAACCGACTTCACCCATTTTGAGTCCGTGCAGAAGGAATTGGGCAATTCGTTGAACCGTCTCATCGTCTCCATTGAGAACTATCCCGACTTGAAGGCCAGCGAGAACTATCTCAACTTGCAGGCCCAACTGGCTGGATGCGAAAACCGTATCCAGACCGAGCGGCAGCGCTTCAACGAAGCCACCAAAGCCTATAACCAAAGCATCCGAAAATTCCCGAATATGCTAATAGCCAAACTCCTCGGCTTTGAGAACCGGCCTTATTTCGAGGCTGATGAAGGGGCTGACAGGGTGCCGGAGACGTTTTGAATACTTTATTTGCATAAAACAAAAACGGGCGGAATCCTAATGGGTTTTGCCCGTTTTTTTTCCAAAAATATTGCCTGAATTTGAAGCACCTTCTTTCATTCAATTGCACCCAACCCAAAATAGCCTTGCCCATATTGTTGAATACAATCGACCGTCTTAAAAGCGCACCAGATTAGGGTCCAGCATAAATGGTATCACCCCCATATAGTTCACGCCGTCTTCATCAGTCCAGGGACGGGCATTGCCGTCTAATACGACAACCTTACGGAACGAATCGCGGGTATTGCGCAACGAAAA
>JAFRRE010000189.1 GCA_017428285.1 Bacteroidales bacterium
ACTTCCCTCACGCGGCATGGCTGGTTCAGTCTTCCGACCATTGACCAATATCCCTTACTGCTGCCTCCCGCAGGAGTCTGGTCCGTGTCTCAGTACCAGTGTGGGGGACCGTCCTCTCAGATCCCCTACCCATCGTCGACTAGGTGGGCCCTCACCCCGCCTACCATCTAATGGGACGCATGCCCGTCCCCCTCCGCGTCTCCGCCTTGCCGCCGGGAAGATGCCTCCCCAGCGGCGCATCCGGTGTTATCCGGCGTTTCCACCGGCTATCCCGGAGAGGGGGGTTGGTTGCATACGCGTTACGCACCCGTCCGCCACTCTCATGTCCCCGAAGGGACATTTACCGTTCGACTTGCATGTATTAGGCCTGCCGCTAGCGTTCATCCTGAGCCAGGATCAAACTCTTCGTTGTAGTATTGTACTTCTTGTTTCTGTTCTGAATCTCGGGTTCCGCCTTGATGTTCTCTTTGGTGTTCCTTTGTTAAAGGTTCCTCTCCCTAGCGCCGCCTCCCGGTGGCGCTGGTCTTGTGCTGGCCTCAGACTTTCAAAGAACTTTCCGCTTCCGTCTCCCCTCTCTTCATCCCCGCTTCCCTTCCGAAAGCGGGTGCAAAAGTACTACCTTTTTACGAAACGGCAAGCACTTTTTTCATTTATTTTTTATCTTTTTTATATCTCACTGGATTTCAATGAGAAAAATCTTTCACAAGAAGGAAAACATGGAGATTTGCACACCTTATTATATATAATAATGCGTCACCAACGGGGCAGAAAAGCGTCTTCAATATGGTCTATTGTTGGCTTTCCATCGTTGAAAACGATGGAAATAATATCAAAACGAGTGCTGATGTCCATGTTATGTGAGAAAATATAGGCATTGGCTGCATATATCAGTCGCGCTTGCTTTTGGTATGTCACAGCAAGATCAGGTTCACCATGATCATCGCTCTGTCGGGTCTTCACCTCCACAATGACAAGCTCATCTCCATCTTTTGCGACAATGTCTATTTCTTTATGCTTATTACGCCAATTCTTATCCAGGATTTCATAGCCCTTCCCAATAAGAAATTGGGCAGCCAACTCCTCACCTATTTTCCCCAATTCGTTATGCTTTGCCATAAAAGAATGATTACTGCATCCTCTTCCTCCTCACAAAACTCCAAACAATCATCCCAATACCGATAAGCACAAAGGGAACGCTGAGCCACTGGCCCATGTCGAAGACCATGTTGCGCTCAAACTCAACCTGCACGTTTTTCAGGAACTCGATGCCGATGCGCGAACCGAAGATGATGACAAGGAAGGTGCCGAACATCAGGCCGGGCTGCTTGTGACCGAGGTCACGCTTGTAGTACATCCACAGCAGGATGCCCATCGCCACGAGACAGAAGAAAGCCTCATACAAGCCCGTCGGATGACAAGGCAGCCACTCGCTTGGCGGACAGCAGTTGCCCGTCGAACAAGGTGTGTAGTTGTCGACCGTGCCGCAAAACTGTTCCTCTCCACGCATGAATACGAACCCCCAAGGCAAAGAAGTCGGCGTACCGTAAATCTCGTGGTTGGTCACATTGCCCACACGAATCAACGCCCCAACGAGACACACTGCAACGACAATGCGGTCGAGAATCCAGATGTAGTTGATATGCTGGAGATTGTCTTTCTCCTTTTTGGTTGACTTGTTGTAGCTGCGCACATAGAACCACAAGCCCAACAAGATGCCGATGGCGCCACCATGGCTTGCCAGACCGCCTTCCCAAACGGCTAACATCTTCAACGGATGGGAGAGATAGTATTCGGGTTCATAGAACAAGCAGTGCCCCAAGCGTGCACCAACAACAGTGAAGAGAAGCATGTAAATGAGCAGCTTATCCAACGAATCATCGGTCATCTTCTCGCGTCTATAGATACGACGCATGATAAAATATCCAATAAGAAATCCCAATGCCCAAAGCAAGCCGTACCAGCGTACAGAAAGGCTTCCAATGGAAAAAAGTACCGGGTCAACGTTCCAAGTGATGTAGTTTAGAATCATGGTTTAATAATTTGCTGCAAAAGTAAGGATAATTGTTGAATCGTTGATTGTTTAATTGTTTAATTGTTGGCTTATGGCCTATAGCTTATAGCCTATGGCTGCCCCAATGTAAAGGCAAGCCATAGACTATAGGCCATTGGCCATAGTTGAAAAAAGTTTCATCCCGATGTAACTTTTTCCGCATTTCTCCGTATTACTTTCGTAAAAGATGGACAGAAGTCAATTCAACCAGTGCGTGGAGCAATATGCCGACCAGCTTTTCCGCTTCGCGTTCTCAAGCCTCCGCAACCGCGAACAGGCCGAGGACGTGGTGCAGGAGAGCTTTGCTCGCGTATGGGAAAAGTCCAAGACGGTAGACTTCGCCAAAGCGAAATCCTACCTCTTCACCACTGCCCACCATGCCATGATTGACGAAGTCAGGCGATATCAGCAGACAAGCGACATCGAAGAACTCGCCACCTTCGCCGACCCGAAAGGGACTCCCTACCCCGATGTCAACGAAGTTCTGCACAAGACCTTGGCCACCCTGCCCGAAGCGCAACGCAATGCCTTGCTGCTGCGCGACTACGAGGGCTACAGCTACCAAGAAATCGGCGACATCACGGGGATGACTGAGGCGCAAGTGAAAATCAACATCTTCCGCGCCCGCACCGCACTGAAAAACAAACTGAAAAGCATCGACAACCTTATCGACACAGAGCCATGAAGACAAACATCACCATCGACAACTACGAGGCCTTCCTCCTTGACTATATGGAGGGCAACCTCAGCCCCGACGAGGCAGTACAGCTGAAAGCCTTCGTCGCGGCCCAAGGCATGGATTGGGACGAGCTCACCGAGGAACTTCCACACTTGGAAGCCCCTGCTGTCACTTACCAAGGCAAGGAAAACCTGAAGAAGAAAGGGGTAATCGTGCCGCTCTATGTCAAAATCGCCTCGGCTGCCGCTGCTGCCGGGCTGCTGCTCACCGTCACCTTGTGGCCCGAAAAGTCGATGCCAAGAGTGGAGCCCATCGCCAACCTCAAGCCCATTGAGGTCAGCAAAATCAATACCAATGAGCCTATAGCCCTGTTGCCGAGACGAGCTACAGAAAGCATAAACCCCTTGCCACGCACAGGCATACGTGGGGATGACCTGCGTTCTAAGGGGCATCTAACTTCTGAGAGGACGGCGATGCCTTTGTTGGCTGAGTTACCTACAAAAACAGCCACCGCCTTACAAATCGACTTGCCTTGGACCAACTTTGACGAGCCCGACTTCGACT
This sequence comes from Bacteroidales bacterium, assembly GCA_017428285.1. Next base: position 3,294 of record JAFRRE010000189.1, read on the forward strand.
TGATGGCCTACCGCATGAACACAGAGCTGGCGATGATGTCCTTTGATGGAAACGAGTTTTCCGATGATACAGAAGAAGAACGCGACCTTTCGCTCATCGGCAAAGGCATCTATCTCTTGACCGACGGTCGCCACAACAGTTTTGCCAGCATCATCTCAACGGGACTTAGCACCGCCAAAAAAGAACTCAATTTGGCCGCCACCGACATCGCCTTGACAGCCTACTACCGCGCCGACGAACGCTTCGAGGAAGCGAAAGAAAACTGGCAGGACAAACGGGGAGAATGACTTTCTTTTCTCACGCTGAATACGCTGAACACGCTGAAATTGACGGATTAATACAAGTAGAGACGTAGCGCGCTACGTCTCTACATTCATAATAGTCTGCGAATTAACTACGTTGGATCTTCGATTTCTGCGTGAGAAAACTATCTGCGTGAAACCAAATCAGAAGTTGATGCTGAACCCGAAATTGATGGGATGCACCTTCGCATTGCTCATTTCAAAGATTGGCAATAGGGCGTAGTTGGCGAAGAAGCCAATGTTCTCACCTCCCACGCGGAAGGAAGCGTCCAATTTGAAGAGTCTCACACCGGACCCTATACCACCATAAAACTGTTTATCTGAATTCCCATTTTCGTATTTCACACGGTTCCATTGGGCGATGCGCAAGCCGCCAGTCACGCCTGCGTCAATGTACATGTGGCGCGTAGGTCTGACTTCAAACATCAGTGGCGCTTGAAGGAACAAAGCCCCATATTTGCTGTTTTTCACAACTTCATCTGATTCAATGGGAACAACCGAATATCCATCAGTTTCAGGGTCGTAACCAACCTTGACATTATTGTTCCAGCTAAAATTGTTCCAGCCAATGCCGACACCTGTGAACAGGCCGGCAGTATGTCTTCTATTGAAGGCGATGCCCACATCTGCGATGTTGAAACCAAAATACCAGCTGCGCAAGGGGCGGATTTCCAATCCAGTGGTGCCATTGGGGTTACTATAAACATACGTCATAGTCGGGTCAATGAGCATATTCAAGCCTGCCTCGAAGCCGTTCCAGTGGGCATCGAAGAGGAGGCTTTTATGGGTCGGCGGGCTGGTCTTACGCTGATGGTAAGTCGTGACATTGCCCACCTTGTTTACCTTTGCCTCGCCAGAGCCCGTCGCGTTAATATGCGATTCACCAGCAATGAGTTGTTGTATCTTCAAGTCGCCAGAACCATGGATATCGGCATAAATCATTTTGCATTGCCCCATGAGCATGACATCACCTGAACCTGACATCAGAACACGGATGGTATCATAATCCACATCAAGCTTCAAATCGCCCGAACCTGACACAACAAGATTGAGGTTATCACCCTTTATCATGCCTCTTCCTATCACATCCCCAGACGAGGACATGATAATTTCGTTAAGTTGTGGAATAGCGACCTCATAGTCACTTGGACCGCCAAGGATTAGAGTGCCATTTGCCATATAAGGCTGGCGGCGTGTTGCTTTGTCACCACGAAACAAGAAGAAACCGTCTTGGCTTTGTTTGATCCGCACATCTCCCGAGCCTCCAATCACGATGGAGCGAACTGGCAAATCATCGTTATTCAATGATTCATAATCGTAGGGATACTCAAATTTTTGTTCAAAACCCTCACCCCATCTCTCCATTTTGCGGCCCCATTCTTCCATTTCCGCGCCCCATCTTTCCATGTCTTCCTCAAAGCTCCTCCAATCGACCGAGTCGGAAAGGTGCTGAAGGTTCACTCCTAGTTCACGCATCAGTTCCGGTAGCTGTGACATGTCGGGCATCATCCTTACAGGATCCGAATGTCTAGGTGTAGTGGTCACGGTATCTTGTGCCTTCACGCTTCCGAAGGCCAGCAGCAGCAATGCTGCAAAAAAGAATCTTGTTTTCATTTTTATTGATGTTTAGTTGTTAGTCGTAACTTTTTTCTTTGACGAGGGACTTAGGACAAAGGACGTAGGACAAAGACCCCAGAGCCTGTGGTCCCTAAAGCCCATCGTAAGGCCAGAGGACCGTCTCTTTGTCTCGCGTCCTATAGTCTCGCGTCATCAAGCGTAATACGGAGAAACACGAAAAAAGTTACAGCCTTTACTCAAAAAAAGCAGAAAAGTGACAAACACGCTCGGCGGTGAGGGTCTCGCCTTCGGTCAGTTCCAACTTCACGTAAACCTTTTGCAGGTCGGCGTTTCGCAGACATTCGCCCAAACCATCAACAACGTATTTTCGGTTCTCGTTGGGCGTCATTGTAACCTGTACTTTTTGTTCAAAAAGAGGCTTATCTTCAAGGTCAAACACCTGAATCGAAAGTGCGCCATCGATGTCGCGCAACAGGTCGGAAGTCACGAAGACACCGTAGTCTTTTTGGTCGAGGGACAGCAGCACGGGCGCATAGAGCGTCTTGAGTCGTTCTTGCAACACTTTGGGATTGCCGTAATAGTCGATGGACGACCAGGATGTCACAGGCCAGGCGTCGTTGAGCTGCCAATAGAGCGTGCCCATGTTATAGGGCTTTGCCGTACGGTGCGCCTCAATGGCAATCTCCATACCGTAGGCTTGCGAAAGTTGGCTCAAATGCACATACTCCTCAAAGTCCTTTGGTTGGGCATTGGGATAATAGCGTTTGATAAAATCGTCGATTTGGCGGGTGCCACGGGCGTGTTTTTGGTGCGCGGCGATGACCTCGGCATCCTTGCTCAGCTCCTCGCCTTGCGCGATTTTCAGCAAGGTTTGGTAATCGGGATAACTTTGGTAGCCATACTCACTGTTGAAGCGCCCCAACTTCTCACGATAGACCTCGTAAGGCAGCTCGCCCCACCAAACGCCCCAATAGTGCACGTCGCCTTCGGTCAGGCTCTCGGGACTGCCCCAGCCTTTCGAGGGCGAACTCGGCCAATAGGGGCGTGTGCCGTCATAATCGGCCACAGCTTGCGGCAGAATGCCTTCAAAAAGTCGGTCATAGCCTGCTTTGATGGCTTTGTCGTCTTCTTCGCTCCAATTCAGCGACTTTTGCCAGCCCCAGTTATAGTAACCTTCCGAGATCTCGTTGCCGCCACACCACAAGGCCAACGACGGATGCGAAGCCAAGCGTTTCACCTGCTCCTCTGCCTCGATTCGTGCGTTTTCGAGGAAAGCCTCATCGTAGGGATACATCGTGCCGGCATACATGAAGTCCTCCCAAACCAAGATGCCATATTTGTCGCAAAGCGTGAAAAAGTCTTCGGAAGGATAAATGCCACCACCCCACACACGCAACATATTGAAGTGCGCATCCTTGGCCATTTGGAGCAATTTCAGCGTGTTGTCGGCGTTAATCCAAGTCTCGATCATCTCCTCGGGGACATAGTTGGCGCCTTTGGCATACATCGGCACGCCGTTCACCTTGAAATAGAAGGCGCGACCAATGCTGTCGGGTTCATCGACCATCTCGAAGGTACGGATACCCGACTTGAACTTTTTGGAGTCCAGCACTCTGTTGTCTTTTTTCAACACCACCTCAAAGTCATACAATGGTTGTTCGCCCATCTCGTTGGGCCACCAAAGTTGAGGATTGTCGATGGTAATAGGCAATACTGTATGTTGACGGCCTTTCGACAAGCTCAAGGACCTGTTTTGTGCCGCAAAAACCGAGGTCCCTGAGCCCGTCGAAGGGCCGACCTCTATAATAGCCTCAACATCCTCTTCCCTTTCACTTTCATAATCCAAATGCAGCGTCAACACGGCGTGTACCGAATCAGCGATATCTGTGACGGCATAGGCATCCTCCAAACGCGCCTCATTCCACCCCTCTAACTTCACGGGCTTCCAAATGCCCACATTCTTATACCTTGGTGCCCAGTCCCAGCCGTGCTGATAGGGTGCCTTGCGCGAAACGGCATATTTTTCGGGCAATTGGGGCTGATGTTGCTCATACAAAGCCAATTGGGTGCTGTCGTATCGGATAAAATGCACTTCAAGCAGGTTGTCTTTCTCTTTCAAAAACGGTTTCGCATCTGCTTTCCATTCACGGAACTGGTTGTCGGCAGAAAAAAGCTCATAGCCATTCAAACTAACTTTGGCGTAGGTGTCAAGACCTTCAAAACAAAGCTCAACATTCTCTTTTTCAAATAGTTCCTTGTCTGCATCGAAATGTAGCGTGTAGTCCCAAGGGTGGTCGGAAATCCAAAGCAACTGGTTTTCCACCGTGCCGAGATAGGGATGGGGAATCACTCCGTTTTCATAAAGGCTCTGTTGCACCACCGAGGGTACATCGACCTGCATATTAATATCTAAGGTGTCGCCCGTGAGCGTCCAGCCTTGGTTGAGGCTTTGCACGATGACGTTGGGCTTTTCAACCTGTTGGCACGCTGTAAAAGCGATTATCAGGAGAATTAAAGGAAGTAGTTTTTTCATTTTGAGATTTTTTTGGCACGCAGAAATCGCTGAATTATGGGAATTGTTGCCGCTTCGCGCCAACCCGCTTCGCGTCATTGCGAGGAGGAACGACGAAGCAATCCAGGCCGTGAGTTTTCTGTCTGGATTGCTTCGTTCCTCGCAATGACGCAAAGCGACGCATATTTTGCAGCCGGTAGGTTCATATAGTTCTGCATATTCTGCGTGAGATAATTAAAACGGGTTCAACATCTTTTCCATCTCGTAAATCAAGTCCTTGTTCGACTCGGTCCAGACCATTGTGGCGCCTGTCGCGTCTTTTTGGTTGGGATAGAGTTTCTCATTGAAGCGTGGCACCCAATGCGCCAGCGAGGCATGACAATGCACCGCGCCCGTCATGTCAAGAATCTCCTTCACATTGCCAAGGTTGATGCCGCCGCCAGGCATAATACCGATCTTGTCGCCAAAGCGCAGCTGCATCTCGGCAATCATCGGGACGCCTTCCAAGGCTGTGGGCTTGCCGCCCGAGGTAAGGATTTTGTCAAAACCGAGTTCAATCAACTTTTCAACAGCATCAAAAGGCTTCACGCAGGCATCAATGGCCCGGTGGAAGGTGAACTTCAAGCCTTCTCCTGCTCCCATCAATGCTTTAATTGTCTCAACGTCAAGCTCTCCCTTGTCGTTCAAGGCACCGATGACCACACCTTCGAAGCCGAGCTTCTTGCAAAGCATGATGTCGGTCTTCATCATCTCGACTTCTTCCTCGTCGTAGATGTAGTTGCCTGGTCGCGGACGAATGAGCACGCGAATAGGGATAAAAGAAATGTCGATGGCCTTGGCCAAAGTTCCGAACGAGGGCGTCACGCCACCCACTTCGAGGCATTCGCACAACTCCACGCACTGGGCGCAGCCATCCATCGCGTTCTGCAACGACTTGATGCCGTTGGCACAGATTTCCAATCTAATCATAGTTTCTAGAATTTGGGGGCAAAGATATTGATTTTGTTGAAGTGTTGATTGTTGAATTGTTGAATTGTTGGTGGAAAAGGACGCAAATTGTGAAAAAAACACTATTTTTGCGCAACATAAAGACAGAAAACCATGTCAGAGAAAGAAATCAATGCCTACCGCTTGACCTCGTTGGAAGAACCGACGGACGAGATGCTGGCGTATATCATGCGGGAAGTGGCGGAGGAAGCCAATCAAAAATATGACGAGGCACTTGAACGCTATTTCAACGAAATCAAGGAGTTGTATCAAAAACAGTACGGCAATAGAACATGACCTTGCATGAAAGGAAACCGGTTTTGATAGTAATTGCTGGTCCTAACGGCAGTGGGAAAACTTCAATTACAGGAAAAATCCTTCATCACGAATGGATGGAAGACTCGGTTTATATCAACCCTGACATTGTTGCACAAGAGCGGTTTGGCGATTGGAACTCAAAGGAAGCCATTATGCAAGCCGTGAAGTATTGCGAAGATTGGCGAGAACTATGCCTGAAAGAAAAGCAAAGTCTAATATTTGAAACCGTGCTATCAGCATCTGACAAAGTAGATTACATTTTGAGAGCTAAAGAAGCTGGTTTCTTTGTCAGATTGTTTTTCGTGTGTACCCAATCACCTATTATTAACGCATCAAGAATTGCAAAGCGAGTGATGGAAGGTGGCCATGATGTTCCTATCACAAAGGTTATTTCGCGTTACCAGAAGTCAATCGCGAATTGCAAGTTCCTTTCCGATAAGACTGACCGCACCTATTTATATGATAACTCAATTGACCGCGCCGACGCTTCGTTGCTTCTGCGCCTTTCTGACGGCATCATCGTGAAAAGATATGTGGAGCTATTGCCTGAATGGGCGAGACAGATTATCGAATAAACAGCGCAAACTTAGAATTGTCGTAGAACCATGAAAGCTAAACTCCTTATCTCATTTCTTCTCAGCTTTTTCACGCTTAGCGCCTTCGCGCAAAACACTCATATCCTCCCTACCCCACAGCAAGTCGAAACCACCGAGGGCCAGTTTATTTGGGATGAAAGTGTCGTGCTGACATACGACGCCTCCGATGCTGAAATCAACCAAATCATTTTACTCTTCCGCAACGACTTGGACCGCATCAGTGGCAAACAAGTGCAGTTTTCGCGCGGTGTCATCAAAGGCAAGCAATTTATCGAACTCATCAAGACCGACCACCTTGGTGTGAAAGAAAACGAGGACCAAGCTTATCGTCTGACCGTCAATAACAATTTCATTCGACTTGAAGCTACCACCAACACGGGGCTTTTCTACGCTGTCCAAAGCTTGAAACAGCTCTACCGTTACTCCTTCCTGAAAAACAAAGGCGAAATCAATATCCCTTGCATGACCATCACCGACTGGCCTAACTTCAAGATTCGCGCCTGGCAGGACGACATCAGCCGTGGCCCCATCGTTAGCATGGACTACCTGAAACGCCTCATCCCGCAGATGGCGGAATGCAAGCTTAACGCATTCTCGCTCTACACCGAACACACCTTCAAGACCAAGTGCCACCCCGACATTGCCCCCACCGATGCCTTCACTGCCGAGGAAATCAAGGAATTGGAGGATTTTTGCAAGCCATATCACATCCAAATCATTGGCAACCAACAATGTTTCGGACATTTCGAGGAGATTTTGTGCAATCCCTTCTACAGCCATCTAGCCGACACGAAATGGAACCTCAACCCCGCCAAGGAGGAAACTTACCAATTCCTCGAAGACCATCTCCGCGAAGTGGCAAGAGCCTATAAGTCACCCTATTTCAACATTAATTGCGATGAAACCGAAAGCCTCGGCCAAGGCTATGCCAAGGCCTTTGTCGATTCCATTGGAGCGGAAACTGTGTATTACCAACATATCAACCGCGTCAATCGAATGCTACGCCCCTACCGCAAGCGCGTGATGATGTGGGGCGACATTGCTGACCAACACCCAGAAATCCTTGAAAACCTGGACAAAGACATCTTCCTCATCGCTTGGAGCTATGTGGGTATCGACAGCTTCGACAACTTCCTGCAACCCTATGTCAAATCGGGACGCAACTACTTTGTTGCCCCTGGCGTAAGCCTCTCCGAACGAGTTTGGCCGAAGCATTATGAGTTCAAGGCCAATATCACCAACCTGTGCCGCGACGGCTACAAAAACGGTGCATTGGGTGTCATCAACACTTGCTGGGACGACTTCGGTGAGTCGCTGACTAACTGCGCGTTATATGGTTTGGCCTTGGGCGCAGAAACAAGTTGGAACCCCGCCACAAAACAAGAACGCAACACCGAAGCCAACTTCACCGCACATTTCTTAGGAAGCCTTTCCGACGAGATCTGCCAACATTTGGATGAAATCTCCGAATGGTCGAAAATCGACGGCATCGGCAAATTCAGCGCCATGACCGAACCTATGGTACCCTTCTACCCTGCCCTTGTCAACGACTCCATCAAGGCATTGAACCAAAGGGCATCAGTAGCATTGTCCGTCTTGGAGAAGGCTTTAATCAACGACAAAAAACAGGTCAAGAAAAACACAGACCTTTTCGATAACGCCCTTTATGCCGTGCATCGCATGCAGTGGTGTGCCAATCGCAACCTCACCCGTTGCCAACTCTTCCGAACCTACAACAGCCCCACCGAAACCAACACCGCTGAAAGCCAAAGGATGATTCAAGAGCTGATTTCTGCACTGCATGAGCTGAAAAACGAGTATGTCAAGGTTTGGAACATTGAAAGCCGCGCCTATTGGCTTGATGTCAACATGGAGAAATATGATGACATTGCCATCGAGTTGCAACAGCTTGGATATGTCCCGTTTATTGAGCCCACAACCGATGCGGAAGGCAATGCTGCCGTGGCTTTAAAGACCGTTTTCAGCGACAAGGAAATCCACTACACACTTGACGGAAAGGAAGTTTCAGCAAACGACTCCATTTATCAACATCCCATCGTTTTGGAACGCCCATGCCTAGTTAAAACGGCTTGTTTCAATGCTTTGGGCGAGCCTGTATGCACAGAGCGTTATTTCTGCTACCACAACGGGATGGGACGACTGAAGCAACTGAACAGTCCAGCAGGCAACTACCGTCCTGAATACTCGGGCGGTGGTGATGGCGCTCTTCTTGACGGCAGTCTTGGCAGCGACGACTATAAAGACGGCCACTGGCAAGGTTTTTACGGCATCGATGCCGACCTCGAACTGGACTTCGGCAAGTACCAAAAAGTCAATGCGCTGAATATAGGTTTCTTGGTGAATGCCCACGACTGGATTTTGCGCCCCAACGAAATTGAAGTCTACACCTCCAATGATGGCAAGAGCTACAAACCTTACAAGTCCTTCACCCTCACAACAGAAATGCCTTTGACAGGCAACCATACCTTCCGCGAGCGATTTGAATTGCCTAGCCTTTCAACACGCTATCTGCGTATCGTGGTGAAGAATCCCGGGAAATTGCCAGAAGGCCTACCTGGCAGCGGCTACGATTCTTGGATCTTTATGGATGAGGTGATGGTGGAGTGATTAGTTGCCTCTTGTGCGGCTATAACTCAACCCCAACTCGTAGGATTGAGGCGGAACCTCCTCGCCTGACAGTTCCAACTGCAAGGCACAATTCTCTTTAATTAGGCTTTTGAGCCACAAGGTCTCAGTGCGCAATTCCCCTTCCTGCAATGTGTTGAGTGGGAAATATTCCTCGGCCAACATACGATTGGGCATCTCCTTTTCGATAATCCTCACATGCAACCAGACATTGGTCACGCTGCCGGGACCCAAATTGTGCAAATCGAGTTGTAAAGTACAGTCAGCCTTCTCGTTGACATGAGTCGGTTTGGACTCGAATTGCACCCCCTTCATGAGCAGGCTTGGAGTGTCATCGACAGGCACCACCTCAATCGTGGAAGCCAGATAGTCTTCAGGTATTTGTCCGATCGCCCAACTAGGCATCGTAGTTTCCAAATAGTAATACCTCTTGTCATTGAAGAGAAGATAACGCTCCGCTTCCACCTCATCGCAATGCACGCCAATAGCCATGTGCTCGGGCAAAACCAAAAGGATGAAGTCGACTTCCATCTCATAAAGCAAGGCGGTCAACAAAGCTACCTTGTCCTCGCAGTCGCCACAGCCATCCACCAAGGTTTCGATAGGGTAACGCACATACTCGTCTGCGCCTTTGCTGTCGGCATCATAAGCATAGGGTAACGACTGAACGAAAGAAAGCGCCAAGTTAATCCTGTCCAACTCCGTGAAGGCATTTCTGCTGAATTCCTCCGCCAAGGCATACATCTCGGGGCGGTCGTGTTCGGAGAGCATGAAACTGAAATAATTGGGCGGCAACTCTCCATCTTGGAATTGGTAGCGATAAGCCAGATGCTCACGCTCGTTACGAAAATAACTATAGAGATGTTTACTGATATTCAGCGAGACGGTGCAGTTTTTCTTATTGAATTCCCAAGTATGCTCCACCTCAAAATAACCTTCATGTTCCACCACGGAATGGGCAAAGGTAGTAAGGCTGAAAAAGGCCAATAATATTATAAGGTGCAAACGCGCTCGCATGGGATGGGGTCTTTTCCCTTGTTAACGCAAGAATCGTGCTAATTATTGCCTATGGCTGATAGCCAATGACCCATGGCCTGCCCCACAGTAAGGCGAGCCATGGGCCATAAGCCATAGGCCATCGTTATTTCCCCCAATAATGGAAATCCTTCACCTCTTTCAGCAATTCCTTAACGGCTGCCTCCAGCTGCTCATCGACGCCCTCAGCCATCTTTTCAGGCGAGTTACGCACCTTAATGTCAGGCTCCAGTTGGGTGTTTTCCAACCAGTTACCTTGCTCAGTGCGGTAGCCAACGACGGGCAGACCAAAATACAAAGAAGGATCTTGCAAGGTTTCCCAAGTCACGCTCGACATGGTGCCAGGCACGGGCATACCGACGAGGCTACCCATCTTCTTGTATTTGTAAACCCAAGGCGTGCCATGCGCATTGCTGTAGTTAGCCTCGCCGATGAGCATAATCGAAGGCTTGTTGTAGCGTCGCGAAGGCATCACACAGGCCACGCTGTCGTTGATGACCTGCTCAAGGTATTTCTCGCCACTGAACAGTATCTCGATGTCCTCGTGAAGACGACCACCACCATTGAAACGCGTGTCGATGACGATACCGTCACAAAGATTGTACTTGCCAAGGATTTGTGAATACACATCGCGGTAGCTGGCATCGCCCATACTGCGGATATGGACATAGCCCAAACGCCCGTTGGACAGTTTCTTCACGGTCTCTTCATTGTGCTTCACCCAACGGTTGTACAGCAGTTCATTCATTGTGCCGTGGCTGATAGGTTTCACGGTCTCGTCCCACGTCTTGCCGCCATCCGACACGGTCACCAAAACGGTCTTGCCACGCTTGTTGTTAAGCAAGGGATAGTAGTCCATGCCTTTCTTGATCTCTACACCGTCAATCTTTTCGATAATGGAGCCTGCTTTCACCTTGGAACTTTTCTTGTCGAAAGAACCACCTTCCACAACTTCGGCTATCTTCAGGCCGTCACCGTTGTAGTCGAGGTCGAAGAGAACACCAAATTCGGCCGTGGCATCGCCTTTGCTTCCAGGACGGTAACCCGAACCCGTATGCGAGACGTTCAACTCGCCCAAAAGCTCGCTCAACATCTCGGAGAAGTCGTAGTTGTTGTTGATATGCGCCAAGAAAGGCTGATAGGCTTCTTTCATCAGGGCCAAATCCACACCGTGGTGGTCCTTCATGAAGAAACGCTTCTCGATTTGCAGGAAGACGTGGTCGAACATATACTCACGCTCGGCGGCAAGGTCAAGTTCCATAGTAGCGTCAAATTTAATCGATGTCGATTTGCCGTTCTTGTCCACCTTTTGCAGGTTATTGCCAGAGAGCAGGTAGATATTGTCATCCCTTACGGCCAGATAGGCACCGCCCTGCCCCATTTTCTTCAAGATCTTCATCGACTTCTCGCGCACGTCAAGTTCCCAAAGGTCGTAGCCTTTCTCAAAAGAGGTCATAAAATAGAGCTTTTCGCCATCTTTCGACAAAGCCATACCGCTCAGGTTCGACGACATCGGGGTCAGACGGATAACGCGGTCTTGCAAGTGTTCCAAGTCCACTTCTATCTTCTTGGCTTCCTTGGGTTTCTCATCTTTCTTTCCATCTTTATCATCGTCTTTCTTGTCTTTCTTATCCTTTTTCTTGTCGCTCTTCTCCTCCTTTTTAGCCTCATCTTTCTTGTCATTCTTTTTGCCTTTTTCCGTCTCCTTCAGCAAGGCATATTCCTCCTTGTTAAGGCGGAACTTGTCGTAGGCATCCTGGTTCAAGAAAGCGATGAAAGCATCCCTTTGACTGCCCCACGAGGCATGGGATCGCATACCATATCTATCTGAGTTGTAAATAATCGCATTACCATCCAACACCCACTGCGGGTCATCATCAAAGTAGGCGCTCTCGGTGATGTTGTATATCTTCTTATCACCGCTGGCCGACACGATACCGACATCGGAATATGGGTCGCGCATATGGGTAATCAAGGTCAAGGCAAACCATTTTCCATCGGGTGACCATTCATAACCCAGGCTGCCATAATGCTGAGTGCCATCCGTGATTTGACGCACTTCCTTGGAAGCTATATTGTAGACTTTCAAGATGTTGCGGTTTTCGACAAAAGCAATTTCCTTGCCATCGGGCGAATAGTCGGGATTGCTCCGCTCAATGCCGTCGTTCGGGAACAGAGGCTTCTCATCAATCAAGGTGGCATAAGCGAAGTTGAAGTCTTCTTTGCGAGCAATGGTGGCTTGGTAAAGGTTCCAGTAGCCGTCGCGTTCCGAGGAATAGACCAATGTGCGGCCATCCTTCGAGAATGAAGGGCTACGCTCGGCTTGTGGCGTATGGGTAATCTGCTTGGTGGTGGCGTATTCATCCACGCCTGTGACAAAGACCTCACCGCGTGAAACAAAGGCAATCAGTTTGCCATCGTTGCTCAGGGCGAAGTTGCCCGCGCCCTTAAAGTCCTGCTTTACCCTCTGTTCCGGCTCTTGGTCGTTCACGATTTCGACATTCACCTTTTGAGGCTCGCTTCCAATGCGTTGCGTGTAGATTTCGCCCATATACCCGTAGCACAGCAAGCCATCATTGGCCACACTCAAGAAACGGACAGGATGCGTCGTGAAGTTGGTCACAGCCTCCACCTGCTCGAGATTGTTGGCGGGTGCCTTATAAACATTGAAGCTGCCGTTGTTGCGTTCGCTGAGGAATACGACATCCTTATAGCCAGGCAAATAGCGCGGATCGCGGTCCTCGCCGACATTAGTTGTAAGTATGGTATGCGTCTTTTTTTTGGCATTATAGTACACCACATCGCGGGCAACGGATGAGGTGTGGTGCTTGCGCCACACATTCTCGCTGCCCTTGCGGTCATAGTAGAGGAACGACTTGCCGTCCTTGTCGAACGACATGCTGCTCACTGGAACGGCAACCACTTGCTCTGGGCGACCGCCTTCGATGCTCACCTTATATAATTCAGTAATCCAACCCGCAGCAAACTGCACATTCTCGGCGGATTTTTGGATTTGTGCGGTGAAATAAATCTCCTTGCCATCAGGTGAGAAAGCCAACGGAATCTCAGTGGCCGAATTCGTGGTAATGCGTTTGGCCACGCCGCCTTCTGCCGATACCAAATAAAGGTCAAAGTTGCCATTGCGGTCGGTGGCGAAAGCGATTTGCTTACCATCGGGCGACCAAACCGGGTCAGTATCGAAAGCGGCATTTGTCGTGATTTGTAAAGCTTTACCGCCAGTGGCATTCACCACATACACATCACCTTTGTAGCAAAAGGCAATCTTGTCGCCTTGAGGCGAAATCACATTGTGGCGCAGCCACAGCGGCTGGGCAGAGAGGCTCAAGCCTACCGCCAATAGAATGATTAGGAATAGTTTTTTCATAAAGTTTATTTTATTGATTATTATTTATTTAACTTTAAATCCAAAAACAAATTCGTTTTCCAAAAACAGCTCCAACTTGTCCCCGACATGCACTTCGCCCACACCCTGTGGTGTGCCCGTGAAAATAATATCGCCCTCTTTCAGTGTTACGAAACGCGAAACATGGGCAATGATTTTGTCAAAACTGAAAATCATGTCGCGACTGTGCCCTTGCTGCACCCATTCTCCATTGAGTTTCATGCCGAAGTTAATATCATTAGGACAATCCAATTCTCTGATTTTCTTAAATTTTCCTATCGGAGCCGAATAATCGAACGCTTTGGCGATTTCCCATGGATGACCTTTGGCCTTGCATTGGCTTTGCAGGTCGCGGGCAGTGAAATCGATACCTACAGTGATGGCGTCATAATACTCAGAAGCCTTTTTCTCATCAATCGCCTTTCCCGATTTGCAGATGCGCAACACCAGCTCCGTTTCATAATGAATTTCCTTGCTGAAATCAGGATAAGGGAAAGACTCACCAGGAGCCAACAAAGCCGTTTCGGGCTTCATGAAAAACATGGGCTCTGTCGGCAGCGCATTGTCCAACTCCTTGACATGTGCCAAATAATTGCGTCCTATACAGATGATTTTCACCGCCTTAATGTTTAATCGTTTTTCCGCCCATGCGCAACTTGATGGCTGTCACCACCTTCTTTGTATAGCGCGGAAAGTCGTTTTTCATGATCCAGTCGTAATAAGGCGGCTCCATACGGAACACATCTTCCACCCTCTTGCCTTTGTGCTTGCCGAACATAAAGACTTCCTTGCCTTCCTCATCAAAGATGATTTGTCCCGAAAGGTCGGCGTTCTTATGATGTGCCGAAAACTCGGAAAGCTGCTTCATGTCGTTGGTCGGGCCCTGCGACTTGTTTCCTTTACCATCCTCGAAATCGACGCCTTGATATTTATCAAGCATGGCGCGGAGCACATCGTATGTGGCCTTGGTATCAGCCATAGCACCATGCGCACCTTCCAACTCGGCATGACAGAAATAGCGGTAGGCGCTCTTCAACGTTCGAGGTTCCATTTTCATGTAGATGTTCATCACATCGATGAAACCGCGGTCTTTAAGGTCGAAGTCATAATCCACACGGAGAAACTCCTCCACCAGCATCGGCAAGTCGAACTTCAGGATATTGTAGCCCGCCAAATCAGCATTGCCGATGAACAACGCGATTTCCTTGGCCTTTTCGCGAAAGGTGGGCTTGTCGGCCACCATCTCATTGGTATAGCCGTGCACCGAAGTGGATTCCTCAGAAATCGGCATCTCGGGATTGAGCAGCCACACGCGCTGTTCTTCCTCTCCGTTCACGTTGATTTTCAGCACACTCATCTCCACGATACGGTCGTGCGAGGTATTCAAACCCGTCGTTTCCAGGTCAAAAAAAGCGATGGGCCGTTTCAGATTCAGTTCCATAGTTATTGAGTCTAACGAAATAAAGGGTTACATATTTTGAGTGCAAAAATAACACATAAAACGCTCCGATATTCATTTTTTTCCTACTTTTGCCCCACTTTTCAGACAAAAAAGAACTATTAGAAAGTATCAAATTATTGAAAGACATGATGGAAGAAAATGAAATGAAAGAAAGAGAAGAGCTGTTCTCAAAGGCAGTGAAAGCAGGAAAGAGAACCTACTTTTTCGATGTGAAGTCAACGAAGAACGACGAGAAGTACATCACCATAACCGAAAGCAAGCGCCGTTTCGATGAAGGTCTGCAACGCTTCTTCTATGAGAAGCACAAGATTTTCCTCTACAAGGAAGATTTTGAGAAAGTTTCCAAAGGCCTCAACGATGCCATCAAATACATCGAGACGGGTGAATATCCTGCCGACTACTACGACCAGCCCGAGCCGCGCCACTTCGAACACTCGGAAGGCGAAAGCCACACCGAGATCGACAGCGCCATCGACAAATGGTTCGACAGCTTGGATAAATAAGCTTTAAACGTCAAAAAACACGGAGGCCGCGAGTTTCGCGGCCTTTTTTGTTGCACAATCTTGACCGGACAAAAACTTATCAACAAAACGATAAGCTGTTGATAACTTTCGTTTCTACGCGGCAATAATTCCCTCCAAAACCCGTAATTTTGTAGCGTAAATCTTTTGAAGGAAATGTGTAAGACTATAGCGATTGCAAACCAAAAAGGCGGCGTGGGCAAAACCACTTCCGCCATCAACCTCGCGGCCAGTTTGGCCGTCCTAGAATATAAGACGCTCCTCATCGATGCCGACCCCCAAGCCAATGCTACATCAGGTGTGGGCATCGACCCAAGAACCGTGGAAACAAGCATCTACGAATGCATCATCGACCAAGTGGACCCGAAGACTGTCATTGCGGAAACGGAGACACCCAACCTCTTCGTGCTCCCCGCTCACATCGACCTCGTGGGGGCCGAGATTGAGATGATCAACCTGCCGGAGCGCGAACTGATGATGAAAAAACTGTTGGCTCCTATCAAAGATGAATACGACTTCATCATCATCGACTGCTCACCGTCGTTAGGTTTAGTCACCGTCAACTCACTCACGGCTGCCGACTCGGTCATCATCCCCGTTCAATGCGAATATTTCGCCCTAGAAGGCCTTGGCAAACTACTGAATACCATCAAGATAGTCCAAACCCGCCTCAATCCCGACTTGGAAATCGAAGGCATATTGCTCACTATGTTCGACACCCGCTTGCGCCTATCGAAACAAGTGGTTGAAGAAGTCAAAATGCATTTCCAAGACATGGTGTTCAACACCATCATCAACCGCAACACACGTTTGAGCGAGGCCCCGAGTTTTGGCAAGACCATCGTCATGTACGATGCCGGCAGTACGGGAGCCATCAACTATCTCAACCTAGCGCGCGAAATCCTTGAAAAGAACAACTTATCCACCAAAAACGCCTAAACATCATGCCTGACAAGAATAGAAAAGCCTTGGGGCGCGGCCTCGACAACATATTAGGCAGCCCTGAAACCGACATCACCAGCAAGGACATCAGCGGCGACTTCGTGGCTGGTGCCGTTGCCGAAGTCGACATCGACCTCATTGAGACCAACCCCTTCCAGCCCAGAACGGAGTTTGATGAGACCGCCTTGAGAGAGTTGGCACAATCCATCAAGGAACAAGGTGTGATTCAGCCTGTTACGGTTCGAAAACTCGGCTACAACAAATACCAGCTCATCTCGGGTGAGCGCCGTCTTCGCGCATCCAAGATGGCAGGACTCACCAAGATTCCAGTATTTATCCGCGTGGCCAACGATGAACAAATGCTGGAATTGGCCCTCATCGAAAACATCCACCGCGAAAACCTCAACGCCATTGAGGTGGCCATCTCCTACCAACGCCTTATCGACGAGTGCAATATGACGCAAGAGGAAGTGAGCGAGAAAGTGGGCAAAAGCCGTAGCGCCGTAGCCAACTTTTTGAGACTGTTGAAGTTGCCAGCAGAGGTGCAAATCGCCATCCGCGACGGGCACATCACCATGGGTCATGCCCGCGCCCTCATCAACATCAACGACAAGGAAGAGCAACTGAAACTGCTCCAACAAATCATCATGGATGAGATGAACGTGCGCCAGACTGAAGAATTGGCTGAGAAAGCCAAAAACCCAGAGGCCAAGGAACGCAAGCAGACCAACTTCATCCCCGAGCACTTCAAGAGCAGCATCAAGAAACTGTCGCAAACGCTCAACACCAAGGTGAAGGTGAAACGCGACATCAAAGGTCACGGAAGCGTTGTCATCGACTTCAAGGACGAAGCCGAGTTTGACCGTATCATGGAGCTGTTCGGCAACAAATAATCCGACCATGCCCCGCCGTTTCCTCATTCTAATCGGCTTGGCAGTACTGCTTGGCTTCGCGAAAGCCGAAGCGCAGAATGTCGTATTCGATACGGTGGGCAATGCCATCATTACCGCCGACACTATCGTGAAACAACAGAAATCGGCCAAAACCACCAAAGCGAAAAAGCCGCACAGCCCAAAGAAAGCCACCATTATGTCGGCCTGCCTGCCCGGATTGGGGCAAATCTACAACGGTAAATGGTGGAAAGTGCCTATTGTTTACGCCGGATTGGGCGGCATCGGCTATCTCGCCTACAGCAACTACTACGAGTACCAATCATACCTCCATGCCTACGAATTCAAGACCGGTGACCTACCCGAAGGCGCTACGCTCAACGAGCACGAGATGGAATTGGCCAACAAATACGCCGACAACCAGTTGCAGACCTACAAGGAATCCTACCGCCGCAACTTCGAGCTATACGGCATCCTGACCGTAGCCTGGTATGGATTAAACATCCTTGACGCCTGCGTCGACGGCCACCTCTACAACTACGACATCAGCGATGACCTCAGCCTCAGTGTGGATCCATACCTTCGGCCCACTGAGCAGCCAATCCTGATGCCGCAATATGCCCAAGTCGGGCTTTCGTTTCAATTGAATTTTTAAATCACAAAACCCACAAAACATGCAAAACGACATTAAGAAAAGTCGTTGCGGCACCCAACCGGGTTGCCGCCGAAAAGCGGGCCAGTTGGCCGCTTTTCATGCCAGAAAATAAGTTTTAAGGGGTTTGTAAGTTTTGTGAAAAATACATTATCATGAAAATCGCAATAATCGGATACGGAAAGATGGGACACGAGGTGGAGAAAGCCGCCCTCGCCCGCCAGCATGAAATTGTCGTCACCATTGACAACCCTCAGGAATGGGAAGAACGCATCGAAAAACTGAAACAGGCCGATGTCGCCATCGACTTCAGCCAACCCGACCAAGTGGTCGGCAATATCAACCGTTGCTTTGACTTTCATATTCCTATTGTGGTGGGTACCACGGCCTGGCAGGACCATTTCGAAGAAATCAAGGTAAGGTGCTTGGCCGAGAAGCAAAGCCTTTTCACTGCGCCCAATTTCAGCATCGGCATGAACATCATGTTTTTGCTCAACAAACAGCTGGCGAAGTATGCGGAAAAGTACGGTTACCAGCTCTCGATGGCGGAGACCCACCACATCCATAAACTCGACAAGCCCAGTGGCACCGCCGTGAAGTTGGCCAACGACATCCTTTCCGTCAACCACGACTACGACCATTGGAGCATCGAAGAGCCCGCTGAGCACACCTTATATATTAAAGTGACCCGCGAAGGCGAGGTGAACGGTATCCACAGCGTCATGGCCGAGTCTCCTGCCGACAAAATCACGCTCACCCATGAGGCATATAATCGGCAAGGCTTTGCCTTGGGAGCCATCGCCGCCGCTGAGTTCCTTGTTGAGAAGACGGGTGTGTTTGGAATGGAGGATTTGTTTGGAGTGTGAAATAAAAAGCTCATGTTCTTTGTTGGTATAAAATTTTATACCTATTTTTGCAGAAAAATTCTGCTATGCCGACATTGCTGATAACTTTCGGAATGCGTTTCTTCTTTTATTTGGACGAGCATCAGCCTATTCATGTGCATGTGGATTGCAATGGAAAAAAGGCAAAAATCGCCTTAGAACCAATGGTTTGCTTGGTGTACAACCATGGTCTGAAAGAGCAAGAACTAAAAGGCTATCGACACTTGCGCCATCTATCGCGACGATTTCATAGCAGAATGGCATAAAAGGTTTGACTAAAATAATCAAGAAAATGGAAAAAATAAAAAACATCTGGTTTGACGAAAAGAGAATCTACTTGAAAACCACCGAAGGCCGTATATTGAGCCGTCCGTTGGAGGCCTATCCCGAACTGAAAGAAGCCTCGATGGAACAACGCAACGACTTCACTATCGACGAAGAAGGCACTTCAATCCGTTGGGAAACTCTTGATGCGGACATGCATATTTCAAGTTTCTACGAGACAAGCGAACCGAATGACCAAAACGAGGTAGCGGAAATGTTCAAACGCTTCCCATGGCTCAATGTATCGGAAGTGGCACGCGCCATCGGCATTAACAAAAGCCTTTTGGCTCGTTACATCTACGGTATTTCCAAACCGAGCGAACAACGCTTACGACAGATTCGGCTAACTTTACACGCACTTGGCACGGAACTGCAAACCGCGTGAATTATTCATATATAAATACTATTTTAACCAACCTTCCGTTAATACAAAAATTACAATTCAAAAATGTCACTGATACTATTTATCCTTATCGTTCCGGCGCTGTTCACCATCCCGATTGCATTCTGCTGGAAGCAGTTTGAAGCCGCCGGACAAAAGGGCTACTACAGCCTCATCCCCTATTACAACATCTATATCATGCTGAAAATCATCGGCAAACAGAAGAAATTCTGGTGGTGGTTCTTCATCATCTTCCCCTACATCAACATCTTCATGCTGCTGCTCATGCTCGTCGAACTGGGCAAGTGCTTTGGCAGATTCAAGATCTGGGAGGAAGGTATGGCCGCCATTCTGCCCTTCATTTTCTTCCCCATCATTGCCAAAAACGACAAATATCATGACCCCGCAACGACCACAAGACCCAAAAAGTCGACTGCACGCGAATGGTTCGATGCCATTATTTTTGCCGTGGTCGCTGCCTTAATCATCAGAACCTATGTCTTTGAAATGTTCACCATTCCCACTTCGAGTATGGAGAAGTCGCTCTGCGTAGGTGATTATCTGGTGGTCAGCAAGATACATTACGGTCCCAAAGGCCAAAACACCCCACTCTCGTTCCCCTTCGTGCACAACACCCTGCCGTGGAGCAAGACCAAAAAGTCATACCTCGAATGGATCAAGTTGCCCTATCACCGTTACCCTGGCGTGACAACGATGAAGCGTTACGACCCCATTGTGTTCAACTATCCTGCCGGCGACACGGTATGCGAGAACTATCAAAGCAGCGTCAACTATTATGACCTTGTGCGTGAATATGGGCGCGACAATGTGTGGAAAGGCAAAGTGGTATTGAACCTCAATGGAGTGCCTACGCCAAGCGGCAAGGTCATCTCCCACCCTGTCGACAAGCGTGAGAACTATGTGAAGCGCCTCATCGGTATGCCCGGAGACTCACTGCAAATCATCAATGGTGTGGTGTACATCAACGGCGAGAAAGCCTTCCAACCTGAGAACATGCAACACAACTATACCGTGGTGACTACCAGTGGCGGCATCAACAAGCAGACTTTGGATAAATACGACATCACTGAAGGCTACCGCACTGATGACCCCAACACTTTCGTTCTCAACATCAGCGAGAAGGTGTCCAATGAATTGATCAAACTGCCATACGTCACTTCAGTGATGCGCAGTGTGCAGGCCCCTGGTCAAGGCACCAGCACCAGCATCTTCCCCAACCGTCCCGACCTTTATCCTTGGAACGTGGACAACTTCGGCCCCATCTATATCCCGCAGAAAGGCGTGACGGTGAAACTGGATGTCAACTCCTTGCCCTTCTACGAGCGCATTATCCACGCCTACGAACTCCACGACTTGAAAGTTGAAGGCGACAAGATTTACATTGACGGACAACTGGCCGACAGCTACACCTTCGAAATGGACTACTACTGGATGATGGGCGACAACCGCCACAACTCCGCCGACTCGCGTTATTGGGGTTATGTACCTGAGAACCACATCGTTGGAAAACCCATCCTCGTTTGGCTCTCAAGGGACAAGGAAAACGGTGGCATCCGTTGGAAGAGAATGTTCAGGATTCCGAAGTAAGCCTTCGATTACACGCTTTTAGGCTGTCTTTTCGGCAGCCTATTTTTTTGCTCCAAAAACGCAAAAAGGCCAACTTACAAACCAACTATTTTATTTATTTTTGCAAGCTATTAACGAAGACAGAACATGGCCACAGGAAACAACCGTAAAGAAAACACTTTCAAGCAGAAAGCCTCATCCGAGACCGAATTGCTGGAAGTACAGCCCATCATAACCGAAGAACCGAAAAAAGAGGAAAAAACCAAAAAAGAAACCTCAAAAAAGAACGAGAAATCGTCAAAAGGCAAAGACTCCAAACCGCAGAAAACCAAAGAGAAGCCAAAAAGCGAAAGCCGCTTTGGCCGAATCGTCGGCATCCTGTTTCTCTGCTTGGCTGTCTTTTTGGGCATTGCCTTGATTTCCTATTTGGTGAGCTTCTTCAGCGGTCACCATCAGGAATACGGCTACCAGATCTTCAGTAAGAAAATCGAAATCGAGAACCGCACAGGTAGCCTTGGCGTCTTTTTGGCACAGACACTCATCAAGGAGTCGTTTGGCATTGGCTCGTTCTTCTTCGTTTACCTGCTGTCCCTCATTGGTTTGCGTCTAACCGATGCCGCCAAAATCAAGATGTGGAATGTTTGGAAATGGGCCTTACTCAGCTTGGTATGGATGCCATTGTTCTTCGCTTTCATTGCCACTGCTGCACCAAAATGTGCCATCTTTGGTGGTGCAGTCGGCCTGTGGCTCAACACTTTGCTGACCAATTATGTCGGCAATACAGGTGTCATCATCATTCTCGCGTTCCTATTGTTGGTTTTCCTTGTCTACCAATTCAACCTGACGCTCAACTATTTCAAGGAGCGACGCGAGAAACGCGAAGACGAGGAACGCCGTCAGGCTGCCATCCTCGCCGAACAACGCATCAGGGAACAGTTTGACAAAGAGCAGGAAAACATGACCGACAACGGCGAGGACATTGACCCCGACTTCATTGACAATGAGGAAGAAGACAGCGAACCGCATCTGCTGCCTACTACTTCCTATACCAAAGACCCGACCTTTGTCATTGTGAATCCCGATAACAACTCAGAAGGCACCAAAGAGAATGTTCTTGTCCGCCCCAAAGAAAATGAGGTTCAAGAAAAGGAACTCACGCCAGAGCCTGTCGTGACAACAGAAAACGACAACAAGCCCAAGGACATCGTCCCCGAAAAAACCGACAACGGTGCTGAAAAAGTGGAGCTGGTCATTGAAAACACGCCCAAAGAGGAAACCGTCGACAATGGCAAAAACCTGGAGCACCATACTGTTGACACACCTTTTGACCCGCGGTACGAATTGCGCGACTATAAGTTCCCGACCCTGGACATGCTCAACGACTACGGTGGCAAGAAGTCGGAGATCGATGAAGAGGAACTGAATGCCAACAAGAACAAGATTGTGGAGACCTTGGGCAACTACGGCATCGCCATCGACAAGATCAAGGCGACCATCGGTCCCACGGTTACCTTATATGAAATTGTCCCTGCTGCCGGTATCCGTATCTCGAAGATCAAGAACTTGGAAGACGACATTGCCTTGAGTCTGGCCGCCCTAGGCATCCGTATCATCGCTCCTATCCCGGGCAAAGGCACCATCGGTATCGAAGTGCCGAACAGCAAGCCCGAGACCGTCTCGATGCGCAGTGTGTTGGCCTCAGAAAAGTTCCAAAACTCAAAATATGCCCTGCCTTGTGCCATCGGCAAGACCATCTCCAATGAGACCTATGTCTTCGACTTGGCTAAGATGCCACACATCCTGATGGCAGGTGCTACTGGTCAAGGTAAATCGGTGGGACTGAATGCCATCATCGCTTCCTTGCTCTACAGCAAGCACCCCTCGGAGCTGAAATTCGTCATGGTCGACCCGAAGAAGGTGGAACTGACGCTTTACAACCGTATCGAGCGCCATTATCTGGCCAAGCTCCCCGATTCGGAAGATGCCATCATCACCGATGTGAAAAAAGTGGTGCGCACACTCAATTCCTTGTGCATCGAGATGGACCAGCGTTACGACCTCTTGAAAGCCGCCGAGTGCCGAAACATCATTGAATACAACGAGAAGTTCAAGGCGCGCAGGCTGCTCCCCACTGAAGGTCACCGTTTCCTGCCCTACATTGTGTTGGTCGTCGATGAGTTTGCCGACCTCATCATGACCGCAGGCCGTGAGGTGGAAGCCCCAATCGCCCGTATCGCCCAATTGGCTCGTGCCGTCGGCATCCACCTGATTATCGCTACGCAACGTCCTTCGGTCAACATCATCACGGGCTCCATCAAGGCCAACTTCCCTGCCCGTATTGCCTTCCGCGTCATCTCGCAGGTCGACTCGAAGACCATCCTCGACCAAAGCGGAGCCAACCAGCTCATTGGTCGCGGTGATATGCTGCTCTCTACGGGCAACGACTTAGTGCGTCTGCAATGCGCTTTCATCGACACGCCTGAGGTGGAGGCCGTCACCGAGTTCATCGGCAACCAACGAGGCTATGCCGAGCCATTCCTGCTGCCTGAGGCTCCTGAAGAGGAAGGTGAAGGCGTCGACATCGAAGAAGATGGTGAACGCGACAGCCTCTTTGAGGAAGCTGCAAGGATCGTGGTTCAGACCCAACAAGGCTCCACTTCAATGATTCAGCGCAAGCTGAAACTCGGCTACAACCGCGCAGGCCGCATCATCGACCAATTGGAGGCTGCGGGCATTGTCGGGCCTTTCTCGGGTAGCAAGTCGAGAGAGGTGAAAGTGACCTCTGAAGCCGCTTTGGAACAGATTTTGAGGGATCTTTACAACAAAGATAACGGAATTTGACAATGAAAAAGAAAAACTTCATCGCCTGCTTGTTCTTATTGTTTGCAACACAGGCTGTTAGTGCACAAAACAACGCCGATGCACTCATTCGCGTTTTGGTCGACCAAATCAAAAGTCACGACAACGTGGAAATGGCTTTCAACTACCAACTCAGCCCCGACGGAAAGACATTGGGTGACAGCCAAAAAGGCCATGCCTGGCTGCAAGGCGAGGCTTACAAGATTGAAATGAGCGAGCAACAAACCATCTCCGACGGCAAGTCTATTTGGACCTATCTCATCGATGAAGAGGAAGTCATGATAAGCAATGCCACCGAAGGTACCGACAACACGCCTTTGAAGCTCCTCACCTCGTTAGATAAGAGCTATGCAGCCACCCTCACTGGAATCGATGCCCAAGGCAATGCTACCATCGAACTGGCCAATCCCAAAGGTCAGTACAAACGCGTATCCTTGAAAATCGACGCCAAGAAAACTTCGCTGAAGAGCGTAGACATCTACATGGATGACGGCAGTAAGCTTGTGGTCAATGTCGAGGAAATGAAATTCGACCAGAATTTGGATGACAAATTCTTCACCTTTGATGCGAAAAAACACCCCAATGTGGATGTGATAGATATGCGGTGACGCAATAAAATACGATTGTTTTCGTATTAAAAAATGCGGCTGCCACAATGTGACAGCCCTACAAACAACAATTCAACAATTCAACGATAAACAATTCAACAACACAATATGAATCTCCTTCAAATTCAACAGGCTGCCAACGATTTGGGCGCAGCCGCTACCGCCGAAGCAGTAGCCCAACCCACAGAATTCAAACTTTCAATCCTCGAACTCGCCACCAAAGGCGGTTGGATCATGATTTTATTGGCCGTTTTGTCCATCATCGCGGTGTACATCTTCATCGAAAGGTTCATCACCGTTTCGCGTGCCACCAAATACGACAACGGTTTCATGGAGCGCATCCGCGAATACATGAAAGATGGCAAACTCGATTCTGCGAAAGCCTTGTGCAGAGGCAACTCCACTCCTATCTCACGCATGATTGAGAAGGGTCTCTCACGCATCGGTAGACCTTTGGGCGACATCAACTCGGCCATCGAGAATGTGGGTAATTTGGAAGTTGCCAAGCTGGAACGCGGTGTCAGCATCCTTGCCATGATAGCCAGTGCCGCCCCGATGATCGGTTTCTTGGGCACGGTGACGGGTATGATTCGTGCCTTCTACAACATGTCGATGGCGGGTAACAATATCGACATCGAACTGCTTTCCTCGGGCATCTACGAAGCCATGGTGACTACCGTCGGCGGTCTGATTGTAGGTATCGTTGCCTACTTCTTCCACGCCATCATCTCCAACAAAATCCAGAAAGTTGTCAACCTGCTTGAAGGAAAGGCGACAGAGTTTATGGACGTCTTGAACGAACCTGCCTAAAATCAGCGCATTATGGCCATCAAATCAAGAAACAAAGTCGAACCCACATTTAACTCCTCGTCCATGTCGGACCTGGTGTTTCTGCTGCTGATATTCTTTATGCTGACTTCGACTTTGGTCGCCCCGAACGCCATTAAGCTTATGCTGCCCTCGAGCAGCAGCAAGACCATGGCCAAGCAGACCATCACCGTCTACATCAACGAACAGTACCAGTATTTCGTTAATGAGACTTTAGCCGATGAGACCCAACTCATGGACCTTATCAACACCCAAATCGGCAACGACAGCCAAGCCACAGTGGTGCTTCGTTCTGACAAAAGCGTCCCTGTGCAATACATCGTCAACGTAATTGATGCCGTCAATGAAATCAATAATGCCACGGGCAATAATCACAAGGTGATTTTAGCCACGGCGCCAAAGAAATAGGAGACTTCATCATGAGTAACGAGAAGAAAGACAAGGGCATAGCCATAGCAGGCACCATAGTGGTACACGCTTTGGTGCTATTAGTGCTCTTCCTGATGGCTTTCAGAACGCCTCTCCCGCTGCCGGGTGAGGAAGGCGTCGAGGTCGACTTAGGCATGATGGACCAAGGCATGGGCAACATCCAGCCCGAGAAGCCTGCCATTCCCATGGCTGCACAGCCTCAACAACAGCAAAACAAGAGCAAGGAAGACATCGTCACCCAAAACGACAATGAAGCCCCTGCCATCGAAAAGCCGAAAAACACCAAACCCAAACAGGAAACCAAACCCGTTGAAGAACCTAAGCCCACCGTCAACCAAAAAGCTTTGTTCAAAGGTAGTAATAATCCCCAGGCTGGTGGCTCGGAAGGCATCACGGGCCAACCCGGCGACCAAGGCAAACCCAATGGACTGGCTGGCATCAAGAAATACGATGGCAATGGAGGCAAAGGTAACGGCACAGGCTATGACCTCGGTGGCCGTGGCGCTAAGAGCCTGCACCGTCCTGATGACGATTTCAGCGAAGAAGGCAGAATAGTAGTTGATATTTGGGTCAATCGCGATGGACAAGTCGTTCGTGCCGAAGTAGCTACCAAGGGTACAGACATCATCAATAATGCGATGCGCCAAAAAGCCATCCAAGCCGCCAAGCGCTCGACCTTCGCTTCCGACCCCGATGCGCCTGAAGAGCAGCATGGAACCATCACTTACACTTTTGTCATTAACCAATAATAAACCGGCCCTTCGACAAGCTCAGGGGCCTTTGCTTTTTCATAAGTTAAGGGTGCCTGAGCTCGTCGAAGGCCCCGTTTCAAAACAAACGCCTATCTCTATGAATTACTCCGAGACTCTCGAATGGATGTTCAACAAACTACCAATGTACCAACGCATTGGAGCCGCTGCCTACAAGGCTGACTTGAACAACACCATACAACTCCTCAATCTATTAGACAACCCACAAAACAGCTTCAAGTCGGTACATGTGGCCGGCACCAACGGCAAAGGCTCCGTATCTCACATGCTGGCCTCCGTATTTCAGGAAGCTGGTTTCAAAACTGGCCTTTACACCTCGCCCCACCTCCGCGACTTCCGCGAACGCATCCGCATCAACGGAGAAATGATTCCCGAGGAGAATGTGGTGCAATTCATCGATACCTATAAGGAGAAATTCGAGGCCATGGAGCTTTCCTTCTTTGAGATGACCGTTGGCATGGCCTTCGATTATTTCTCAAAGGAAAAGATTGACATTGCCATCGTCGAAGTAGGCATGGGTGGGCGTTTGGACTCCACTAACCTCATCACACCCGAGTTGAGCGTCATCACCAACATCGACTTCGACCACATGAAGTTCTTGGGCGACACGAGAGCCAAAATCGCGTACGAAAAAGCCGGCATCATCAAGCCCAACATCCCTGTGGTCATTGGCGAGACACATCCCGAGACCGAGCAAGTCTTCATCGACAAGGCCAAGGAAGGCAACAGTCCCATTTACTTCGCCGACCAAATCTTCGACTGCGACAAAATCCATATCGAGTCGAATTCGGAGCAGCAATACGACGTATGGAAAAACAGCGAGCTCTACATGGAAGCCCTCGAACTCCCCCTGATGGGCAACTACCAGCAGAAAAACCTCACTACCGTGATGTGCGCTTTGGATTTGCTGCGGGAAAAGTTTAATCTCTCTGATGATGACATCCGCGATGGCATCGGCAAAGTCATCCGCAACACACACCTCATGGGGCGCTGGCAGATTCTCAACAAAGACCCGCTGACCATTGCCGACACAGGGCACAATGTGGCTGGCATCACCGAAGTCGTCAAGCAACTGGCCGAAATGCAATATGACAAACTCCATTTCGTACTTGGCATGGTCAACGACAAGGACATCGACAGCGTATTGCAACTCCTTCCCCATGGTGCCGAGTATTATTTCTGCAAAGCCGACATCCCCAGAGGTTTGAATGCCAATATTTTAGCTCAGAAGGCCTTCGACATGGGTTTGCGCGGACAGGTTTTCGAATCCGTCAGTCACGCCTACCGCTCGGCTGTCAACAATGCCCATTTTGGTGACATAGTGTTCATCGGAGGCAGCAATTTCACCGTGGCCGAAGTCGTATAACGGAATTATTCTTACCTTTGCCGAAAATCTTTGTTGCATGTCAGGCAAAAGGCTTCATATTCTCATCGGAATGCTCATGACCATTCTCATGTCGTCGTGCAGCATCAACCGTTTTATCCCCGAAGGCAAAAGTCTGGTTCAAAGCAACAAGATAGTCATTGAAAGCAAAAAAAAGACCGAAATCAGCAAGTCAGGACTGTCGAACTACATCACCCTCAAGCCTTATAAAACTACCTTCCAAACCAAACTTCCCAATTGGATTTATTACAAATCGGTGCAAAGACCCAACAGCAAGACCTGGAAATGGTTGAACGAGAAATTCGGCAGAGAACCCATCTATTATGACCCGACCGAAGCCAACAATTCGGCCAATCAGATGATGCGCTACATCGACAATGTAGGCTATTTCCATTCCAAAGTAACCCACACGGTGAAAGAGCGAGGCAAACGGGCAAAAATCACCTATCATGTCTACCCCACCGAACCTTATAAGGTCAACAACATCGAATATGTCATCAACGACTCTTTGATTAGGAGCTACATCATGCGCGACAGCACCAAATTTGAGGTCAATAAAGGAGACATCTACAATGCCTATACGCTTAACAATGTGCGCAATACAATCACCGAGAGGATGAAGAACTCAGGGTATTTTTATTTCAGTCGCGATGACATCTTCTTTGAGGTGGACAGCAATTACATGAATCATAGTCTGGCTATCACCATGAAACTGAAAGACAATAAGTTGTCGTACAAAAAATACTACATCAACAAGATCAGCATCTATCCTGACTACTCTGTCTTCAAGTCACATGACCGCCCCGTTGATTCAGTCACCCTTGTTCAGGAGGTAGGGACGAGAAAACGCATCAACCACCTGAATTTCTACTATTACAACGAACCCGAAGTAAAGCCACAGTCTTTTTTGCGTTCCATTCAGATTTTGGAAGACTTTCCCTATAACCAACGCAGCGTAACAAACACCTACAGGGCATTGGGCAACTTCCGCCTTTTCAACAATGTGAACATCGAATTCGACACAATAAATGTTGAAAACGACTCCCGCAATCGCCTCGACTGCCGGATCACTATGCAACAAAACGATGTTCATTCTTTCACGGTACAAGGTGAAAGCACCAACTCTGAAGGCGATTTGGGCATCAAAGGCAGTTTATCCTATTCCAACAAAAACATTTTCCATGGCGCGGAGACCTTCCAAATCAGCCTAAAAGGAGGTATTGAAGCACAAAAACTGGTGGGAAATGAAATCACAGAAAGCGGGAAAAGCGTCTTCAACACATGGGAATTTGGCATTACGACAAGCGTTTTGTTTCCCAAGTTCCTAGGTCTTTTCCCTTCCATCACGCTCGCCAGAGACTATCAACCCACCACCACCCTTTCGCTAGGTTTCAACTCGCAAACGCGATATTACTATTCCCGTTACATCACAACGGCTTCATCGAGCTACGATTGGAAGACCAACTACCGCCTCGCCCAAACCTTGTCGCCATTCTTCCTCAACAGCGTCAAGATTGCCAACATCAACCCAGCCTTCCAAGCCTACCTTGATGCGGAAACCAGCCAAAGGAAAAAAGCACAATACACCAGCCACTTGCTATTCGGCACCCGTTATTCCCTCACTTACAACACCCAAAACATCACCAAGACGGGCAGTTTCTTCTATATCCGAGCTGATTTTGAGTCGAGCGGCAACTTGATTTCGCTGTTCAACAAGACAAAGCTTGTCACCGAAAATGCTCAAGGTTATCATGAGTTGTTTGGAATCCCTTACGCCCAATACCTAAGAGGCAGTTTCGACATCCGACAGCACCTTGACCTTGGTGACGACCACTGGTTCGTCACACGTCAGTTTGTCGGCATTGGCTTACCATACGGCAACTCCAAAGACCTACCTTTTGAACGCAGTTTCTACGGTGGTGGCGCCAATGGTCTACGCGGATGGCTCTACCGCACCGTTGGTCCAGGTGGTTATGTGCCCGTCACAGATGACATTGAAAAGACGGGCGACTTGCAGCTGGAGTTCAATGCCGAATACCGTTTCCCGATCTATAATATCTTTAACGGTGCCGTTTTCATTGACATGGGCAATGTGTGGACCTACCGACCCAACGAGTCGATGCCCAACAGCGAATTCAAGTTCAACACCTTCTATAAGCAGATGGCACTCGATGCCGGATTTGGCATCAGATTAGACGTCTCCTTCCTCTTGCTCAGGTTCGACATCGCTTACGCAATGCGCAATCCATATCCCGATCCAGAAACAGGCCGTTACTGGCGGTTTGGCAATGGCGATTTCAACAACATTCGATTCCAAGCAGGCATTGGATATCCCTTCTGAGCCATGTTAAGCCGAGGTGAGTTATACGGAAAACTGGTGCTATCCTTCGGGTTTGAGCCCACTGAGGGGCAAGCCATCGTGCTATATCATTTGGCAGCCTTCCTGCTTTCTCAAAAAGAGAACCCCACCTACATTCTAAGAGGCTATGCCGGAACGGGCAAGACCTCGTTGGTCAAGACCTTGGTGAGAACTTTGCCAAACATCGGTATGCGATTCGTACTGATGGCACCCACGGGAAGAGCTGCCAAGGTACTCAGCAACTACACGGGGCAGAGTGCCTCCACCATTCATAGGAAAATCTACCAAACCAAATCATTACCCGATGGAAGTTTCAGAATAGCAAGGGCTGAAAACAAACACAAAAACACCTTGTTTATCGTAGATGAAGCCTCTATGATTGGAGAACAAAGGGAATTTGGTGGCTCCAGCCTGCTCGATGACCTGTTGAGTTATGTCTTCAGTGGAGAAAACTGCCGATTGCTGTTGATTGGCGACACAGCACAGCTACCTCCCGTTGAAAGTCAAGAAAGTCCGGCCTTGGATTGCAATTATCTCAAATCCCAGTTTCCAATCACGGCAGCAACTTTTGAATTGACCGAAGTGAAACGTCAGGCATTGGAATCGGGAATCTTGTATAACGCCACAGACATCAGACAATTGCTTAGTCAAAACCTTTACGAATATAGTCTACCTATTTTCCACTTGGAAGGTTTCAGTGACATCAAAAAGATCGAACCTGAGGAGTTTGAGGAAATGCTTCACAATGCATTTGCCAATATATCTGAGAATGAAGCTGTTGTCGTTTGCAAGTCAAACAAGCGTGCCAATATGTTCAATCAAGCCATCCGTGGGCGCATTCTCAACATCGAAGGTGAGATTGCCACGGGCGACAAACTGATGGTGGTCAAGAACAACTATTATTGGGCAGAAGGTAATGAGGCAATGAGTTTCATCGCCAATGGCGACATGGCCGAGATAAGAAAGATCAAGCATTTCGAGGAGATGTACGGCTTCCATTTCGCTGATGTAGAGCTGGCTTTCACCGATTATCCTGAGGCACCTAATATGGAGGCCAAGATCCTGCTTGACACCTTGAACAGCAACAGTCCTTCGTTGACGGAAGACGAAAACAGAAAGCTGTTTGCCGCCATCGAAGAGGACTATATGGACATCCCAAACCGTAGGGAGCGTTACAAAGAGATGAAGAAGAATCCCTGGTTCAATGCCTTGCAGGTGAAGTTTGCCTATGCCCTCACCTGCCACAAAACCCAAGGCGGGCAATGGAACAGTGTCTTCATCGATTCGTCTTTGAACCAAAAAGAAACGCTTGAGGTGGAAGATCTGAGATGGCTTTACACCGCCTTGACCCGTGCGCAGGAGCGGGTGTATTTCGTGAATTTCAAGGAGGAATTCTTTGGGTAAATCAGTGGTCGTGTTTCTGAGACGCGATATATCGCGTTTCAAAGATTAGTTCTTCAACCCCACGCGCACTGCTCGGACAGTTTGTCCATAGTTGCGGATCTCGACAAACGTGCCGTAATTGTCCGAATCGGAGTAGAAATACCAAGCGTAGTCTGTCTGGCTTGTATGGAGCGAACTCGACCAATAGTAGCAGTAACTACCTGCGTAGAAGAGCGTGCCATAGTAGCGGCAGCCTGAAGCGGGCAGGAAGAGACTATTGCCGTTGCTCGCGGTAAAGAGACGGCCGTTCACGCCGTTCTGAGTGGTCAATGTGACGGTCGTGTTGTTGAAGAGTTCCCGCCACTCTGCTTTGGTGGGCATGCGCCAGTCACTGCCCCAGTTGGCCGTGGCAGCGTCATCCTCGGGCAAGAGGGTTGTCAGGTTATCGGTAAAGCCATTATAGCCGTAGCTGGAATTGCTGCAGTACTTGGTCAGCGCGTTTTCACTGCCCATACAATATTGGTAGGTGCTCCAATTGTAAGTGTCCTTCATCTGGGTCTCGCCCCAGGCGAAGTAGTCGCCGTAGTCCTCTGGGGTGTCGGCACTCACGTTACAGGTAGCCCACAACAGGCCGCTCGGCAAGCCAAGGTCGACGTAGGCATGATTGTCACCGCTGATGCCACTTTCGGTAGTGAAACTCTGCTGGTTTCCATAGGTGAGACCATTGTCGGTCACCATGTAGGCCCGCACATAATAGGTGGTGCTCGGGGCTAACCCGTCCAAGGTGACAGTCTGGCTGCCTGCAACGGCTTGGCTATTCATGTGGCTGGCGTCCATGGTGGGCATTTCCTCCATGTCCCAACACACACCACGAACAAAGACGTGGTTGCCCTCTTCGATGGTCACAGTGCTTCCCACTACTGCACTTGTGGTGGTGATTTCGGTAGGTTCCGCTGTCGTCACCATCAACGAGCTCGAGGAATGTGCAAAGGCAAAGTCGACCGCTTCGGTGCGCTTCGAATAATACTTATAGCCCCAGCCAGGCACCAAATTCGCAACGCCTCCCATCCAGAATCCATTGGTATAGAGGGAGGATGAGTTCTGCGACTTGATGATGTCACCTTCCATTGGGGTAAAGTCGCCAAAGGCCGTTGTAATGCTCATGACTTCCGAGTTAGGGTAACTAATCCAGTTACATCCAGGCCACAAGGTAATTGTCACCTCTTGAGCCTTAAGGTCCATGCTTGCAACCATCATTGCAGCCAAGCACATTATGTATAAAAAAGATTTTCTCATATTGATTATTTTATGAGCTAAGTTTGAATTCCTACTATAGGAAGGACTTCCGTTTATTGCATCGCAAAAATAGGAATAAATCAATAAAGGAATTTTTTTAGGACAAAAAAAATCAATCTATGGAACGTTTCTTTACTCTCGGTGACGCAAAACGGGAGAAAAGGACACCTCAAAAAACAGAAAACCCCTCACCTGTTTCGGTGAAGGGTTACCGTTGTGGGTGGGCGGCGAACTACTTTCCCACGGTCTCCCGCAGTATCATCGTCGCGGCGGGGCTTAACTTCTCTGTTCGGAATGGGAAGAGGTGCGCCCC
>JAFRRE010000190.1 GCA_017428285.1 Bacteroidales bacterium
ATCCGCGTGGCGGCATCTCCATCAAACCCTTTGCCAACTACGGTGATGCTGAGCATCAGGACATGGTCAAGCAACGGCTTCTTGGTCATTGCGAGCGGAGCGTGGCAATCTAGACAAAAAGCTTTTACTCTGGATCGCTTCTTCCGTTTTCACGGAATGAGGCCTCGCGATGACGCAAAGCGACGACTGAACAACTGAATAACTGAACAACTGAAAACTGAAATGAAGGACGCTGTAATCATCATCTCCGGTGGTATGGATTCGACCACGATGCTCTATGAGTTCAAGGATGAAATCGCCTTGGCCATTACCTTTGACTATGGCTCGACCCAAAATGGCCGCGAGCGTGTTTGTGCCGTGACGCATTGCCAGCGTTTGGGCATCAAGCATATCATTGTGCCTCTCGAATTCATGCACCGCTACTTCAAGAGTGCCCTGCTGATGACCGCTGACGACATCCCCGAAGGCAACTATGATGACGAGAACATGAAATCGACGGTGGTGCCCTTCCGCAACGGCATCATGTTGGCCATTGCTGCGGGTATTGCTGAGAGTAATGGTCTGAAGCGTGTGATGATTGCCAACCATGCCGGCGACCATTCTATCTATCCCGACTGTCGCCCTGGCTTTGTCGATGCCATGTCGGAGGCCGTGTCGGCGGGAACCTACGAGAATATTAAGGTCTTTGCACCTTATACTTACCTTAGCAAGAAGGAAATCGCAGAGCATGGTAAGGCTTTGGGCTTGGATTACGCCGAGACTTATTCTTGCTACAAAGGTGGCGAGAAGCATTGCGGCAAATGCGGCACCTGCCGCGAACGCCGTCAGGCGCTGCTCGATGCTGGAATCGAAGACCATACCGAATACGAATTGTAGAGACGCATTGAATGCGTCTTTGGGAACAAATCAATGTATTTGAGACGCATGCAATGCGTCTCTACAAAGGAATCTTTAAATATTGAATTTTAATTTTTGAATCACAATGTATTACGTCAGAAAAACCTTAGAAATATCCGCATGTCACCAGCTTTATCTCGACTATGAGAGCAAATGCGAGAACCTACATGGCCACAACTGGAAGATCAATGTGTATTGCCGTACCGAAAAGCTCGACAGCAACGGCATGGTGTGCGATTTCACCGAGATTAAGCGCTTGATTCACGGCAAGATTGATCATACTAACATCAACGAGGTGCTGGACTTCAACCCGACGGCCGAGAACTTGGCCAAGTGGATTGTTGACACCGTCCCGAACTGCTACCGTGCTGATGTGTGGGAGTCGCGCGACAACAAGGCTTCCTACATCAAGGACGATGCACCACAGAATTTTGATTGATTTTAATAAGCTATCAGCCATCAGCAGTCAGCTATCAGCTTGGTTGGTTCTGAGCTGAGAGCTGATTGCTGAAATCGAAGATTCAACGAAGTTAAAGCTGATAGCCAATCAATTAAACACTTAAACGATCAACGATTCAACATTGTACAAGATTAACGAAATATTCTACTCCCTTCAAGGCGAAGGTTTCCACTCTGGAACGCCTGCTGTCTTTGTGCGTTTCAGCGGCTGCAACCTCCGCTGCCATTTTTGTGATACCCAGCACCAAGAGGGTAGAATAATGTCGTCGCAAGAGATTGTGGATGAGATCAACAAGTATCCGCTTGCTCCTCTTGTCGTGCTTACTGGAGGTGAGCCGTCTTTGTTTATCAATGAGGCCTTTGTGGATGAACTGAAACAAAAAACAAAAAAGACCATCGCCATCGAAACCAATGGTACGCGACCGTTGCCGGCCAATTTGGATTGGGTCACGCTCTCCCCGAAAACGGCTTTTGCGGGTGGCGATCTCTTTCCTTGTGTGGTAAAGCGCTGTGACGAGTTAAAGGTGGTCTGTCTCGGTCAGGACTTGTCGCAATACGATGACATTGAGGCTCAACATCGTTTTTTGCAGCCTTGTTTTTGTGAGAATGAGGCCCAGCGCCAGGCCAATATGAAAGCCTGCGTTGAGGCTGTGATGCAAAACCCCGGTTGGCGACTTTCCTTGCAGATTCACAGGGTGCTGAATATCCCGTGAGTTTTTTTTGAGCTCTTATAGGCGTTTTTTAGAGAAACATGATGCATTTGTAAAAGATTTTATATTTTTGCATCAAATAACAACTGTTGTCAAAACTAAACCTTTCTGAATGAAGCAATAACAAAAGGACATCATAAATAGAAAAAGGCGTTCTCGCTTTTCTTTGTGGAACGGAAATCTAGCAAGTTTCATTTTGTCACCAAGAAAGTGGATCGCCCGCGTGTATATATCGTGGGCTTTCTTGTTGTGACAAAAGGTGTGCTAGAACCTCCGTTCCAAACATGAGTTCACGATATTTTATATACACGGATGTCGGATTTCCATGTGGGACATATTATCAAGGCGGTTTTCGAGGAACAAGGCCGGACGGTCAAATGGTTCGCAGAAAAAATGCATTGCAACCGCACGAACGTTTACAAGATGTTTGAGAAACCGCATCTTAATAGTGATATTATCGCCCGCGCTTCCCAAGTCCTTGGACATGATTTCTTTCTTGACATTAGCCAAAAGATGAACGAATAGCGTCTCTATTTTGGGGACAAATTGTCGCTGTTTTGGGTAGCGATGATTGAGCAAAAGCTCTCTTAATAAGTGTAATTTTGGAACATTATTAAACTATAACTCTTGAAGTATTATGATGGAAACAGTATTGTCAGAAGCTCAAGCTTCAAATTGTAAGAAATCTAGTTGTTTGAAGGCATTGAGAATGATATTAATTGTGCTTGCCGCGGCAGTAATGACAGGGTGCGGATTGCTCGAACCAGATGAAGTGATGGAGAGTTCGAAAGTAAAGCAAGATGTACTAAAGCTGTGTGGAGCAGGCGATAATTACTCTCCAAGTGACGTGAAGGTTCTTGATTGGAATTATAATGTAGACGTTATCGGGGATGCCTATACTGGTTACCTAGTAACATACGAAATCGGAACGGGTTATTATGCGCTTGTGAGTCTTATTGAATTCGATAATTCTTCAAGGTACGAGCTTGAGCTGATCTACAGGGGCCGTTCGCTTTCAGATTTAAACAATCATCTGTATTGACAAGGGTAGAACATAATTCAAAAACCAACAATCATTATGGAAAACAAAAAACTTCCACCAAAAGCTGTCTCCGCTTTAGTGTATGGCATCTTATCTGTCTTTTTTAGTTTTTGCTTTATCTCATTTTTCCTCACGGATTATTTATTGTCGTCATCATATTCGAGTGATTTTGTGGGGGAACTTCTGTTTATAGTTGCTTTGTACATACCGGTCATCATCTTTGCCGTCTTTGGTCTCAATAAATCCAAAAAAGGCTATATTGCCGAAAACAAAAACCCCGAATTGTATCGAGGTGTTGGTATGCTGAAAGCTGCTCGCATAACTTCCTATTCCTATGTTGGTGCTTTCAGCACTTTCGCCCCTCTTATCCTCCTTTTGATACTTAGACTTATAATATTATTCGTAGATTTCATTTAAACCAACATGAGCGAAACAAAGAAATGTCCATATTGTGGCGAAACAATCACAGAGGATGCCGAAAAATGCCAACATTGCGGAGAAATGCTTACTGCCTCAACCGCTGATAATGATGGCACAAAAGAAAAACCCGGACAACCCAGGAAATCCTTTTTTGAGGGGCGTCTCTGGAACGTGATAATGACCATTCTAATAGTTATAGCGATGTTCGTTATCGCTGGTTTTATTGTACGTTTTTTTAATCTATGAGTGAGACAAAGAAATGCCCGTATTGCGGTGAAACCATAATGGCGGATGCCCAAAAATGCCGTTATTGCAAGGAATGGCTACCAATTGTTGGTGAAACAGCTGAAAATGCGTCATTTCAAGAACAGACTGCGCAATTTGCTCAAAAGGAGCCGATGGGCGAAACTCCTTTGAAGCAAAGCGACCCTTTGAAAAGTTCGCTTTTCAAGCAGTGCTTTTGGGATCAGCTTGCCCATCATTTCTTTGATTTCAAAGGCTCGGTGGATAGAAAGACATACTGGATCAATTATTTGTTTACCTCGTTGGTCAACTATGTGTTATTTGAGATGCTCCTTTTGTTACTCTTTTCGGAAGAAAGCATTGTTGTTTTGTGCGCATCTATTTTCATGGTGGTGTGTGTTGGGGCATTGTCTTTATTTAGTATAGGGATGATGGTAAGAAGGTTGCATGATGCAGGAGAGGGCGGATGGGCCGTCCTTAAAGGTTTTATTCCTTTCGCTGGCCCTATCTTGCTGATTGTTTCGCTTTTGCAAAAGGGGAAAGGCTTCAACCCCAATAGATGGAAGAAAACAGATACGGCTATTACCATAGTATTGTCGGTTATAGGCACCATCCTCTACTTGGTGTTTGTACTATCGGCTACCTATTAAAAGGACTTATCCCCAACAATTATGAGCGAAACAAAGAAATGTCCGTATTGCGGCGAAACCATTAAGGCGGATGCTGAAAAATGTCGTTATTGTAGAGAATGGCTGTCAGGGGCTTCGAATGAAAAGCTCTCCCAAAAAACGAGAAAGGCAAAACCTGTCCCCAACCAATTCACTCAAGAGATTGGCCGTGGTAATTCTGACATGTCAACAATTAGGGAAAAACCAGATGAATCAAAGAGAAAAAGGTCTTTTTGGTTTGTTCTTGAAAGAATAATGGGCGTGCTTTTTTTCTCTTGGTTTATTATTAGAATTATAAGGTATTGTTCAAGATAAGTTGCTTTGTAAAAGAGGGGAAGGTTTCAAGATCTTTAGTGCTTTCTCCCCCCAAATCCCTTTTTAGGCTCGCTGTAAACCAAAAACACAGCCGGCTTCTTGTTTAAGTCGCCTTTGTATTCTTTCCATTCCCCGATGCTTTGGCTGATGATGAGCTCGTCATCGCAGGTGAGGTTGCAGGCCACACAGACGCGCGTGGCAGGGTGGAGGTTCTTGCATAAGTCCTGTAACATGGCATTGTTGCGGAAAGGTGTTTCGATGAAGAGCTCCGTCTCGTTGTTGGCCGCCGACCTCCGCTCCAAGTCCTTGATGGCGTTCTGCCGCTCAGGGCTCTTGATGGGCAGGTAGCCGTGGAAGGCGAAGGCTTGTCCGTTGAACCCCGAGGCCATCAGAGCCAGAATCATCGCATTGGGCCCGACCAATGGAATCACTAGTATGCCAGCGGAATGCGCCAAGTCCACGACCAAAGCGCCCGGGTCGGCGACGCAAGGTGTACCAGCCTCCGACATCAGCCCCATGTCCTCACCTTGCAGGCAGGCACCGAGGTGCTCCATCAAGTCGAGGTTGCGGGCGTTGTGCTTGTCGAGCTCGATGAATTCGATGTCATCAATAGCGTTGTCCATTCCGATGCGGCTTAGCACACGGCGCGAAGTGCGGGTGTTCTCCACCACAAAATGTTTGAGTTTCCTAACGATTTCGAGTGTTCCGGCAGGGATGACCTGTTCAGGTTTCGTTGCGCCAAGCAGGTTGGGCACGAGATAGAGTTTTCCGAAGTTGTTGGTCATGAAAAGTGGGGTTATGACAAGGCGATTTTCTTCTCGATGTCGGCAAACATCACCTTGAACTGCTTGTCGGTTTCCAGCTGGTTGGCAATGGTCTTGCAGGCATGGTGCACCGTGGCGTGGTCTTTCTTGCCGCACTGCTGGCCGATGGAAACCAGGCTGGCATTGGAGTATTTCTTCGACAGGTACATGGCAATCTGGCGGGCTTGCACCACTTGGCGCTTGCGAGTGTTGAGGGACATCTGCTCAGGCGTGATCTTGAAATACTCGCAGACAATATTAATAATGTATTCCACCGAGACCTCCTTGACGGTGTTGCGCACAAAGCGGTCGATGATTTGCTGCGCCATGTCGATGGTGACGGCTTTCTTATTGAGCAGCGACTGTGCCATGAGCGAGTTCATCACGCCTTCCAGCTCGCGGATGTTGTTGCGCACATTGCTGGCGATGTATTGCACCACATCCTCGGGGAAGGTGATGCCGTTGTCGCGAAGCTTCTCACGAATGATGGAGGTACGCGTGGAAAGGTCGGGCGACTGAAGGTCGGCGGTCAGGCCCCACTTGAAACGCGACAGCAACCGGTCTTCCATGCCTTGCAGGTCACTCGGGAATTTGTCGCTGGTGATGACAATCTGCTTGTTGTTCTGCTGCAGGTGGTTGAAGATGTGGAAGAACACATCTTGGGTGCCAGCCTTGCCCGCTAGGAATTGGATGTCGTCGATGATGAGCACATCGATCATCTGGTAGAAGTTGATGAAGTCGGGACGGTTGTTGTTCTTGTTGGCCGTCACATACTGCGTGGAAAGCTGTTCGGCTTGCACATAAAGCACGGTCTTTTCGGGATGCAGACGTTTGGTTTCCAGTCCGATGGCGTGGCAAAGATGGGTCTTGCCCAAGCCTGTGCCGCTATAGATCACCAAGGGGTTGAAGGCGGTCTTGCCGGGCTCTTTGGCTACTCTCATTCCGGCCGTTCGGGCCAGACGGTTGCATTCGCCCTCGATGAAGTTTTCGAAGGTGTAGTTCTCGTTCAGCTGCGAGTCGATTTGCAGTTTCTTCAGTCCGGGGATGACAAACGGGTTAATGGGGCCCGATGACAGTCGTTCCGGTGCAGGTTGACCAATGGGGTTCTTGGGGAAGTTGCGGTTGGCGCTGGGCAGGGTGATGGAGCCGAAGGTGTTGGTGCTGTCTACGGGTATCCTATATTCCAGTTTTCCTTTGGCGCCAACGAAGCGTTTGATGACCGTCTTGAGCAGGTCGATGTAATGCGCCTCAAGGTATTCGTAGAAGAATTGTGAGGGCACTTGCAAGGTCAGCACATTGTCGGTCAGAGAGAGCGGTACGATGGGTTCGAACCAGGTCTTATATCCCTGTTCCGTGACGATGTCTTTAATCACAGACAGACAGCTATTCCATATTTCCACATGGTCCTTTGTCATCGTAAAATTTGCTCTATTTTATTGTCTTTCACACTACTTGAAAAGTAGAATGAGTGTCATGTTTCAGGCCGTGTTTTCGGCTTATTTTGACCTTGCAAAATTATATGATTAATTGTTTATAAAAAAATCAAATTTCTATTGATTTTTAATTTTCTTTTTTCTAAAATACGAGATTTTCAAATTTTGAAAAAGTAAAAAGTATATAAACAATTGATTTACACCGTTTTAATGTATGTTATTTTTACCCCAAATAAATTGCTGAATTTTTCGAAAATTCTTGAAGCGGAATTTTTTCTTGTTGAAAACTCCAAATAACAATCCAATTCGAAGCGGGAATTTTGTTGTTCCAAATTCTCCTCTTTCATGATGCGCATGACCTCATTCATCAAAGGATACTCGAACTCCAAACTGTAAATATCATTTATGGTTTTTTCCACAACTTGCGCGTTGTCAAGGGCATCGCGGGCAGCGGTTTTATAGGCGTTGATGAGCCCCGAAGTGCCCAATTTGATGCCGCCGAAATAGCGGGTCACGACGACACACACATTAGTGACATCCTTTGAGAGGATCTGGTTGAGGATGGGTTTGCCAGCAGTGCCCGAAGGTTCTCCATCGTCGCTTGAGCGGAAGGTCTTTTTGTCGGGGCCAATCATATAGGCGTAACAATGGTGCCGAGCATCGAAGTATTTCTTCTTGACGGACGCGACGGCTTCTTTGGCCTCATCTTCACTCATCACGGTGAAGGTCTCGGCGATGAACTTGCTGCCTTTTTCCTTGTAAAGGCCTTCGCCGCGCGTGGCTAACATATAAT
Organism: Bacteroidales bacterium; assembly: GCA_017428285.1. The sequence goes on from JAFRRE010000190.1 coordinate 7,784, forward strand.
AGGTGTCGTCGTTCATGGCTTGAGAGTGATGAGGATGACGGCAATTATGGCGATGGCCAGGCCGAGGTAGTTCTTCCAAGTGAGTTTTTCCTTGAAGAGCAGCCTGCCCGTGAGGGCGGTGAGGCTGACCACACCGATATTGTAAACGGGGAAGAGCACTACATTGTCGAAACAGCGCATGGCATGATAGACACTATAGGTCGAGAAGAAGTTGATGACGCCGAGGCCGATGCCGCCCAAGGCGCTTTTCCATTGCCACTTCGACTTGCCACGGATGAGGTCGTAGGCCACGAGAAGGATGCCGAACAGCAGGGCGATGAAATAGATGAAGGCAATCATGAAACTCATATTGTCGTCCTGGTTGCGTTGCTCGGTAAGCTTCATCAAAATGTCACCGGTGCCTGTCCCGAAAAAGATTAAGACGGGTAGTAACCAATTGGTTTTGTTTGGTTTATCGGTTTGTCCTTTTCCACCTACAACCAACACCAATGCCACCAAAGCCAGTACAATCCCCATAGTGGCAACGAGATTCAGTTTCTCGCTGAACAGCACCACGCCAGCCAAAGTGGGCAAAACCACCGAGAGCTTGCTCGACAGCGAGGTGACCGTCACACCCGAGCGCTGTGTGGAGGCTGTCATCAACACATAGGTAAAGATGAACCAGAAGCCTGTCACGAGCGAGAGGCCGAACCAAGGCTCGCCGACCAGCTGCGTGGGCTTTTCGAATTGCTTGCACATGAGGAATCCCGTACAGGTGGCGAAGACATAGTTCCACATCAGCGCCTGGTGGTTATCCAGATTGAAGCGTTCGAAGAGCCGCATGGCCAAGAAGACGCCGGTGGAGAATAGTATTGCCAGGATGAGGTAAAGCATCGGAAATAATCTCTATTCCTGTTATTCTGAAAAGGCAATTTCCTGCTCGGACGGAATTCTGAAAGAGAAAGTCGTTTTGTCGTCTTTGTTGGTAATGGCTAAGTCGCCGTTGCAAATGACATCCATACCTATAACGACATCATACTCATCGCTTTCAAATTCCATTGCCATGATGTTAGTGACAATGTCACCAGTCGGAAGGCCAAGGTGAATAAGGAAAGTGTCTTTAACATCAATTCCCTCGTTATATCCTGAAACACCTGATTTTCCTATCGAAGTAAGACCCAAAACCTTTGCAACTCGTGCAGAAATGAGTGAAACAGATGCACCCGTATCCCAAAGAGAGCGCATGATTTTCACCCGCTTAACGCTATCACCACGGGTTAGGTTTGTTGCTGCATATACATAACATTCGGTGACAATGCAGTCAACCTTTTCTTGAAATCGTCTTGTGATGGCCCCCATACCTTAGTCAATATATTTTTCAACACCTCCGATAATGACTTCGCTTTTTGGCACTTGAGTGTCGAGTTTGCGCCAAAGCACCTTCGCGATACTTGAGCGTCTGACACTCATGTCCTCAACGATTGCTCCACTTGGTATAAGGTTATCATTCTCAAGGATGACGGTTTGCAATTCCATAGTCTATTTGTTTTTTATAATCCGTTGCAAAAATACATAATTTTTTTGATGCAGGTTGCTCTTTTTCACATAATTCCTAATTTTGCAATATGATTGGATTTAATCTGCAAAAAACAAAACGCCACTTCACGGAAGTTTTGGCTGAAAAGTTCCCTAAGCGCGAGGCGGAGCAGCTAATGCGCATCCTCTTGGAAGACCTTTTCGGCATTGATTGGAACCAGCAACTGATGAATCCCGACTTGCGCATCGACGAGCATCAACATTATCAGTTGAGCGAAGCCGTCAAGCGCCTTCTGGCAGGCGAGCCAGTGCAATATGTGACGGGCATGGCGCGTTTCGGCGACCTATTATTAAAGGTATCGCCCGCCGCGCTCATCCCGCGTCCCGAAACAGAAGAGCTTGTGCAAAAAATTGGCACAAGCTTGGCTAAAGAAAAAACCATACGCATTTGGGACATCGGCACAGGCTCAGGCTGCATCGCCATCGCCTTGGCCAAGCAATTCCCCCATGCTGAAGTCATCGCCTTCGATGTCTCGGAAGAAGCCCTGCAAATTGCCAAGGAGAATGCCGAAAGCAATGGCGCGAAAGTGACCTTTGTGCATGACGACGTCTTGCATCCCACATCCGACTATTTTAACCAGTCTGTGGATTTGGTAGTGAGCAACCCGCCCTATGTTTGCGACAGCGAGCGCTCCGCAATGGAGGCCAATGTCCTCGACTGGGAGCCTGAAAAAGCCTTGTTTGTCCCCGATGATGACCCACTTCGGTTTTACCGCCATATTTTGGCTTTGGCCAAAAAACAGTTGAATCCCGATGGACAAGTTTGGTTCGAAATCAACGAACGGATGGGGGAGGAGATGCTTTCGCTTTGCCGTCAAATTGGGTTTTCTAATGCCGAGGTTTTGGAGGGTTTTGCTGGGAAGCCACGGTTTGTAAAGACTTGGACTGGGGAATGATGTAAGGATTTGCTGGATTTTGAGTATTTTTGCCGCATGAAATGGTGTTTGCACATAGTGAGCTTTTTGTTTGGGCTGGCCATGCTGGTGGCTTGCTCCAAACCTACTAAAGTTGAGGTCCCTGAGCCTGTGGTCGCTGAGCTTTGTCGAAGCGTCGAAGGGCCGATTCTAACATTATCTCAAATCGACACCCTGATGTGGCCCACCCCGACAGTGCCTTGGCGGTGATGATGGAGTTTGCGGGGAGTGAGGCGGCGGATAGTATGGATGTGTTTGAGGGGCATTATTGCCAGGTGCTGGTGGCGGAGCTGCTGTTTAAGAATGATTATGGGCAGAGCAACCGCGAAGAGGTGCTGAAGGCGGTGGCATATTTCGACAGCCTAAACTTCACTCTGAACGACACCCCCACCCCCAAAAGCCTCATAGCGGGCGCAGACCCGCTATCTCTGACACGAAACGACAACATCGTTTTTCTCTCGGCCCGCGCCCATTATATGAATGGCGTGGGATTCTATGAACGGGATAGCGTGGTGGCGGCTTGCGGGGAGTATCTGAAGGCATTGGAGATTGTGGAGACGCATTTCCTGGGGATTGAGACGCGCCATGGCACGTCTTTACAGCCCAGCCACCTGCCTCGGTTTATGGCGTTGACATACGGGCGGCTTGGTGATTTGTTTTCCGGCCAATTTATGCAGGAACCTGCCATCGTCTGCTACAAGAAATCCTTTGTTTTCAGCAAAATTGAAGCTACATCGGCCACCGGCATTGCCAGATTGCTGAGTTCAATCGGGCAACAATACGATGTTTTAAGACAAACGGACAGTGCTGGATACTATTACAATGAGACTTTTAAGTATTTGCACGATACAAATAATCTGGTTTATAGGGATTTGATTTCTGAAATAGCATTGTATAATTACAATTCGGGTAAGGGTGTAGAGTCAGCGGTAAGTGACTTAAAACGTATGGTCATTCAAACTACAGATGAAAATGAAAGACTGACCCGATTCTTTACCATTGGCAGTATTTATTATGGAATCAGCCAATTTGACTCAGCTTTGGTCTATTTGACTCGAGTGTTTGAAAATATGGATGATGTTGCCTTGAAAAGAGATGCTGCCAGGTGTTTACGCAACATTTATCAAATAAAGGGTGACTCGCTAAATGCCGCTCAATATGCCCGTTATCAGGTGGAAAATCCAGTTCTTGAAGGGGAGAGCAACAGGCGGGTCTCGCAACTCAACGAGCTGTTTCAGCAGCATTTGCAGTGGGAGCAAGAGCGAGCCGAGGCCGAAAGGCAGCAGGCAGCGCGGTTGCGGAGGAACAGGATGATCGTTGTGGTGAGCGTTCTCGTTGCGGTGGCGGCGCTGTTGGCTTGGCTGCTGATTAGGCGTAAGATGAAGCAGCAGCGCGACACGGCGAGCCAACAGATGGAAGCCGTGCAAGAGGCGCACCGATTGGAGAAAGCTTCGATGTCGGGGAGGCTGAAACGGAGCAACCAGGAACTGCGCGAGCTGAAGGACCAGATGCGGCAACAGGCGGGCAACGGTGCGCCGAAACAGGAGGCGCATGCAGTGTCGTTCACCGAAGAGCCTATCTGTCGCCTCATTATGGAGCGGGTGAATGAAGGACAATTCAAGGCGCAGATGGACTGCAAGCTATACCATGACTATGCCTTGGGCAAGGAGCAGGTGATGGCGTTGCGCGAGGCTGCCGACCGCCACTTCAACCAGTTCACCGTCCGTTTGGCCAAGGCCTATCCCAACCTCACCAAGGGCGACCTTGACTATTGCTGCTTATACCTGCTTGGCCTTTCGGATGCTGACATTTCCGCCTTGATGCAGCGTGCCTACAACACCGTGAGCGAGCGCAGCCGCAAATTGAAGGGTGTTTTCGGCAGCGAGGAGTCGCTTTCCGCAACGCTTTGCAGCTTTGCCAGCGATTCCGCATCTATTTGATTATAGGGACGATAGCCAAAAACCCGCACAAATCCGCACATTGTTTTTCTTGACAGGTGTGGGGGTGTTGGTGTAGTTTTGCCGAAAATTTCAAATCCTAATTGTTATGAAAACGACAAAACAATTCATGATGCTTTGCTGCCTGATGGTTATGGCGGCGACGAGTTATGCCCAGGAATGGGCCGTGTCAGTTGATCAAACAGAAATGGCAAAAGAGATGATTGCCGTCGATGGCGGCGAACATATCCTCTATGTTGGATCCGTCCCTGACCGGGACGGATTCCTCCTAAAGGTGGACAAAGATGGCAACTATATCAGCCGACAGATACATTTGCCTGGGATGGCACTTCGATATTATTCGGCAATCGAACTTGAGAACGGAAACTACATGGCATTCGGTATCTGTGATGACAGCCTCGCCGACCCACATTATCAAAGATACTTGCAAGTGGATGTGTTCGACAGCCAACTTGAAAGCGTGTCGTCAAGGACATACGACATGGATGATGATGTGACCGATTTGTTCAGTTTCCCAGAAGAAGCCTTCCCTATGAAGTCCATCATAACCAGAAAGGGAACCGTGCTTTTGGCTGCTGTTCCCAGCAAAGAATACAGCTACCCCTATGGTTTCATTTACCAAGGTGTGTTGCGTTTCTTTGAATTCAATGAGGAAGGAGAACTATTGAGGATTGTGGACAATCCGACACCTACAGCGTTAGCAACGGACATAAAAACAATCACTTACGCCCCTAATTCCGACAATCTGATGGTGTTTGTCGGGGATGGCATTTTCGGGAACGCAAGCGGTGTTTCGGGCATCATGGTGGCGGATACGGCATATACCATAGTTGCCAAGCAGTCGCTTTACCACCTTGACGGGCGGGAATGCACCAACATTGCTTGCGACGGACATTGGATGGACGACCAACATATTATCCTGGATGTACAGCAGTACAAAGGTCAGTCGTTCACTTTCCATACCCTATATAAGATAGATTCTGCCCTCCATGTTTATGCTCATCACGATGTGGAACCTTCCGACTCGTGTACAAGAGTGCCTCGTGAAAGGAACACGGCTTATGTAAACGATTCGACGATATTTGCGTTTAGTACATTCAGCGAAACCATGTACAGTTCTCTTTTATACGAAAACGCAAACGTCCTATTGTATGACAAACACTTGAACCTGCTCGGACGCAAAGTGATTAAAACGGACAATACAAGATACTACCCTTGTGTGCCAGCTGTATTCAACGATGGAGGATGCCTTGTTTTGGTTCGTATCATGACCGGAGAACATTATCAAGGGGTGCCGTACACCGATTACGAACTCATGAAGTTCCGTCGCGAGGACATTGAAATCACTTGGGATGTGGTGCAGGAAAACGAGACTGAGACGCATCCTTCGTCCTATCCGAATCCCACCAATGGCATCTTGAACATCCCGATAAACCATGCGGAACATAACGAATTAAGGCTTCAGATTTTTGACATGAAGGGAGTAAAATGCTTCGACTGCGCCACCACTAGGCAAGGCGACCTCATCACCGTGGACACGCAGAACCTTGAATCGGGGGTGTATGTGTATCGGGTTTTGTCTGGCGGGAAGGAAGTTGGGAATGGGAGGTTTGTGAGGGAGTAGGTTTTTTCGTTATTTGTACTAACGTGCTTACGTGCTTACGAAGTGAGACTTATAGGACAAATAAGACAAATAGAACAATGAAAAGAACATGTGCTTTACTGGTGGTGATGGCAACCCTATTGTTGTCGGGATGCCAGGAAGGAAAACTCAAGGCGGACACCACACCTTCAGTTGAACAAGTGGAAGCCAAAGTGGACACCACAATAAAGGATACGATGGAAGCCTTCTACGAGCGGATGCGGCAATGGAGGGTGCTGCATGGCGGGATGAGCAGTTGGGAGAGCGATAAATGAGGGGGCATTTGATGGCAAAATGTTGTAAAATAGAAATCCAACAACACCACTTATGGCGACTATTACATCACTTTGCCCAAGGAATTGCAGAAAAAAATACGACAACGCACAGGCCAAACCGAGGCAAACCTTATTCTTGAGGGTTATCTTCGTTTCGAGTATCCTGACAATGGCGAAACTTGGTTGTTTATTACCAGCAAAGACGGAAAGAATGTGGGTGTGGAAGGTGGAGAGGATTTCCATGGCCAAACATGTTTCGCGCGTGGCATGGAGCTTCATCAATAAGTTGATGGCTCGGTATCAAAAAAAACTGTAATTTTGCAGCGCGATTCAGACAGACTGTCGCGGGTCGGGAAAGCCGGCGCGAGGAAAGTCGGGACAGCACAGAGCACCATACTTCTTAACAGGAAGGTGTCCGCAAGGGC
>JAFRRE010000019.1 GCA_017428285.1 Bacteroidales bacterium
CAGGATCAAACTCTTCGTTGTAGTATTGTACTTCTTGTTTCTGTTCTGAATCTCGGGTTCCGCCTTCGTTCTCTTGTGTTCCTTTTCCCGTGTCCGCCTCCCGTCTCCACGACGGATGCGGACCGTTTTCTTGTGCTGGCCTCAAGCTTTCAAAGAACTTTGCGCTTCCCTTTTCCCTTCAAATCAACCCCTCTTTTTTGTGGAAGCGGATTGCAAAGGTACGACCTTTTTGGAAACTGGCAATCAAAAAATTCAATTATTTTTGATAAAACATTATACTATTTTGAAAACCAGTCAAATAAAATTTTAATTTTTTATAAAAAAGACATAAATTAATGCATAAAATGGAGGTGTATTAGTCGTTTTCTGAGGACTGAGTGAGCCGAAAAACCGTGTTTTGGTTGGTTTGGATGAGCTCAATGGTACCCACAAGGATGAAATCGGCGAGGATGGCCTCCGCTCTCCTTTTATTAATATGTGCGATCTGTTGGAACTCATGAAGCGTGATTTCCTCGTGTTCAGTGAGGTAGTGGAGGAGTTGTGTCTCGGTCTCGGTGAACGAAATCTTCGCAGGTTTCGCGAACTTGTCGGATTTCCACACCTTAATTAATACGCTGTCGGCGACCAGATTCTCATCTTTGACGCGGACAAAGATCTTATAATTGCCTTGATTGTCAGGGGCTTTGTGCTTGTGATGCTTGTCTTTAGGGATGATGACTTCGAGCACGGTCTTCCCGTTGATCTCCCATTCCTCGGTGGTGTATTCCACTTTGGGCTGGCAATACATCTCAGCAGCGGCTTGGATCATGTGAATTTCCTCGTCGGAACGGACACCAGCGATGGCACCGTTGTCCTTGACGCCAACCAAGAGCCGTCCGCCATCGGTGTTGGCGAAAGCAGCCAATGAACGCGCGATGCGCCGACTGTCTGAAATCTCGAACTTGAAATCGAGCATCTGATGTTCACCCTCGAGGATGAGGTTTTGGATATGGTGTTCCTTTTTTCTCACAGCGGGCAAAGATAGCGTATTTTTTCGATACGGGAGCATCACTATATAAATAAGGTGTAAGTTGGGAGGAGAAAATAAGAGCATCGGGGAGATAGACTGAAGGGAAGAAAGAGTGGAGTGGGGAAGAAATCCGGAAAGCGGGAAAAGGCATTTTTAGGCCATTGTAGCGTGTTTGCATTTGGGATGATTCTGGAGTCCAACCGAGGAAGAAAAACGCCAAATTCGAGACGTTTACTTTCATTTTATTACTTAAGGAGTCAAGTTTACAGAAATAAATAGTAATTATATAAAATGCTAATATTCAATTAATTATGAATTATTTACATAAATAAATGTTTACAATATACAAATGTAAATATTTTATATCTTTACAATTATTGAATAATCATCAATAGATTGAAATAAAAATCGATAATTCAGTATTTTAATATAAATAACTTGAAGTAAAATATGAAAAAAATGTCGATTTTCTGCTGAATATCAGAATTATTGGTTTAAATATTTTAATTTACTGATAAATAGAAAAATATAACAAATAATATAGGAAATTACTTCAAGTATTTATGTTCTTTATTTGAGTTTACAGAAATAAATTTCCTTGACTTGTGATATGTAATAAATAATTGTTTACCTTTGTAAACTGAAAATGGAGTGAAAACTGAATTTTTTTGGAGGATACAGTCATGGAAAACTCAGAAATGAAAGACAGAATTGCCCACATCATTAGGGCAAAGAATTTGACCGCCGCCGAATTTGCCCTTCGGTTGGGCATCCAACCGTCGAATATTTCCCACCTCTTGTCGGGACGCAACAACCCGAGTTTAGACTTTGTCAAGAAGCTCAAAGAGACCTTCCCGGAGTACAGTTTAGAGTGGATTATTTTTGGTCGTGGTCCCATAACGGTCTCCGAACCGTTCGCGCCTGTCACCCCTATTGAGCCTGTCTTTACGGATACGTATGATGAAATTCCTGTGGAACCGATGGCGGAAGAAACGCTGTTTGACCAGCCCAAGGCTGAAGAAAAACGACTTGACCAGTTGATGCCTTCTCCTACCGGGACCTTGAAACAAATCATTCTGGTCTATTCCGACAACTCTTTTGAGCAATTATCGCCTCGCTAACTGGTTTATAATAATTAATTAGGTGTAAATCCAATAAAAGTTGTACCTTTGCAGGCTTTTATGGAAGTTATGCAAGTAGAACCCTTTTATGAGCGCTTTGACGCTGTAATTCAATCACCTAAACGCATTGTTCTGGCCTGCCACGTCAATCCTGACGGCGACGCTATCGGTTCGGTTTTGGCTATGTCGGAGTTCTTACGCGCCTTCGGACATGAGGTGAAAATGGTGGTCGCCAACGATTTTCCCGAGTTCTTGCATTGGATGCCTGACTCGGAGTCCATCTTGGTTTTTGAACAACAAGCAGAGGCTTGCAAGGCTGCCATCGCCGAGGCTGAATGCATTATGATGTTGGATTTCAACAGTTTGTCGCGTAGTGGCATCTTGCATAACGAAATCGGAAAGACACGTTGTCCAAGAGTGCTGATCGATCATCACAGAGATCCCGAAGAAAGTATGTTTTATTGCTTGTACTCAAGCACTTGCGTTTCGAGTACCTGCGAGATTGTGACCGAAATCCTCCTGCATTACGGGAAACAGTATTTGACGGAGAACATTTCCACCAACCTCTTGGTGGGCATCATGACGGATACGGGCTCGTTTGCGCATTCCATCTATCATCCACGGACGTTTGAGTTGGTCAGTGTCTTGGTGGAGAAAGCAATGCCCTATAGTTATGTTCATGAAATGGTCTATGACACAATGTCGGAGAACCGGCTTCGTCTGTTGGGTTTTGCCATCAACAATAGGATGGAGGTGCTCGATGCGTATTCGACTGCCATTATTGCGCTGAATAAGAGCGATTTGGATAGCTTTAATTATCAGACGGGCGACACGGAAGGTGTGGTCAATTTCCCGCTATCGATGAAGAAAATCAATATGGCCGTGTTGGTGACCGAGCGCCAGGACCAGATCAGGCTGTCGTTCAGGTCGAAAGGATCGTTCTCGGTGCACGAATTGGCCAACAAGTATTTCAAAGGTGGCGGCCACACCAATGCGGCGGGGGGCACGTTGACGTGTTCATTTGAAGAAGCGGTGGAACGGTTGAAATCGGTTTTGCCGGAATACAAGGAAAGGTTGAATCAAACGGAATGAAGAAGTATTGCAAATATCTGATAATGTTGCTCTTGATTTCGTTTTTCTCCTGTGAAGAAAAACCTCAGAAGCCCACTGTTCCTGTCTCAAAAACGGAGATGAAGAACAGTATGGAGACAGCTAACCGCTACTTGCTGAATGAGGAAGAGGAGGATATTGCGAACTACATCAAGCGACATGGATTGGAGATGACTTCAACGGGCACGGGCTTGCGCTATCAGATTCTGAAGCAAGGTTCGGAGAAACGGATCGAAAAAGGGGAGAAAGTGACCTTGGAATATGAGCTTGGCTCTATTGCTGGGGATTTGTTCTATTCGTCTGAAAGAGACGGTGTCAAGTCGTTCGTCGTGGGCGAAGGCGGTGTGGAGACCGGTCTGGATGAGGCTATGACCTATCTGCATCGTGGCGATGAGGCCAAACTGATCATCCCCTTCCATTTGGCTTACGGCCTACATGGCGACGACAACCGCATTCCTGAGTATGCGACTTTGGTTTATTCGATTAAAGTAATAGATAATCAATAAGTTATGAAGAGAAGTTATGTTTTATTCTCAATGGTTTGCCTTTCGGCAGTGATGCTGTTTACGGCTTGTACGCAGAAGTTTCCAGGCTACAAAAAGACGCAAAACGGCTTGTACTATAAGTTCCACAGCCAGAACACTTCGGCCACTCAGCCCCAATTATCGGATTTCCTGAAGGTGGACATGACCTGCTATCTGAACGATTCCTTGTATTATGATTGGCAAGGCGCTCAGCATGAGGTGTACACTCAACTGAGGGATCCGATTTTTGAGGGTGATTTGCAGGAGGCATACGCCATGATGCATGTCGGCGATTCGGCTTCGTTCTATGTAAAGGCGGATTCGGTGGCGGCATTGTATTATCAACAGGATCCGAATGTGGTCGGATTGAAGCCGGATGACTATTTCCGCTATGAGGTGAAACTGGTGGAAGTGAAGTCGGAGGAGGCTTTTATGGCCGAATTGGAAATGATGAAAGAAGTGATGAAGGAAGCTTCGAAGAAGGCGTTAGAAGATTATATTGCTGCAAATAATATCAGTGTAACTCCAGAACCTTCAGGTGCTTACATTATACCGTTGGAGAAAGGCAAAGGCCGTTGCCCTGTGAAAGGTGAGAAGGTCGAGCTTGACTTTTCAGCCACTTTGTTGGATGGCCAATCGGTGGGCAGCACTTTCGACAGCCCCGAAAAGTTCTCCTTTGTCTTGGGTGAAGGCAACACCATTCAAGGTTGGGAGGAGGTTGTGCCGAAAATGCATCTCGGTGAGCGTGTGACGGCCATCATTCCGTTCGACTTGGCCTATGGCGAACGTGCCGTTGGCTCGATTCCAGCTTATTCCAATCTGGTGTACGACATTAAGTTGCTGAAAATCACCACGGCAGCTGAGTTGAAAGCTGAGAATGAAAAGGCCATGCAAGCCTTGAAGGCTGATTCGGAAAAGGCCTTCTTTGACTATTTGAAAGCCAACAACATTACGGATTATACAGCTTCGGGACTGTTTTTCAACAAGTCGGTGACCACCGAGGGTGCGCAGCCGCAAGAGGGACAGATTGCTCGAATCAAGTTCGCAGCCTCCTATCTTAACGGTACGCCATTGGGTGACTCCGAGCAGTTGGGCGACCATTATGATGTCGTGATTGGTGAAGGTAAAGTGCTGAAAGGCCTTGAGGAAGCCGTAACCATGATGCGGGTGGGAGAGAAGGCCCGCTTTGTGTTGCCATACACTTTGGCCTATGGCACCAATGCCTTTGGTAGCATCCCGGCCTATTCCAACCTTGTCTTCGATGTGGAGCTATTGGATGTTTTGAATAAGTAAATAATTATTAATCAACAATTTAATACTAACAAAAATGAAAAAAAGTATCTTTTCAATGGCCATGTTGGCCATCATGCTGATGAGTACCCTGAGTGCTTGCACCGACAATTCACCTTATCCAGGCTACAAGAAAACAGCCACAGGGTTGTATTACCAGTTTTTCAATGAGAACAAAGAGGCTGCTCAGCCTCAAGTGGGCGATTTGATGGATTTGGCCATCTGCTGCACTGTAAACGACACCACCATCATTGTTCCCAAAGGACCGAACACGTTGCCTTTGGAGACTCCTTTGTTTGCTGGCGACTTCTATGAGGGCATGGCCATGATGCACAAAGGCGACTCTGCCTCGTTCATCGTGAACATCGACTCTACTTTCATCAAGTGGTTCCATCAACCCAGCCTGCCTGCTGAGTTCAAGTCGACCGACGTGATGCGTTTCGAAGTCCGTTTGGATGACTTCTATCCCGAGAGCGAATATGCCGCTCGTTTGGGTGCCAAGATCAAGAAGGATGCCGAAGCAAGAATCGAAAAGATGAAGGCCGACCATCCCGAGGAGACCGCCACGGCTGCTCAGCAACTGACTGAATATCTGGCCAAAAACAAGATTACGGTTGAGCCTACTGCCTCTGGTCTGTACTATGTGATGACCCAGGAAGGCAATGGCGAGAAACCTGAGGTTGGACAAATGGTGCAAGTGCACTACACTGGCAAACTGCTTGACGGTACCGTGTTTGATTCCTCCGTCGAGAGAGGCGAGCCTATCAGCATCCCGATTGGTGTCGGTCAGGTCATTCCTGGTTGGGACGAGGGCATTCAGATGATGTCGAAAGGCGAAAAGGGCGTGCTCTACATTCCTTATTATCTGGCTTATGGCGACAGACAGGCTGGCGATAAGATCACTCCTTTCTCCAACTTGATGTTTGAAGTAGAACTTGTTGACTTCCAATAAAATGAAAAGAATTCTGAACACCATTGCCACTCTTTTGTTGCTCCTGACGGTGGCCTCCTGTGGCGAGGATTCCATCTCTTCGGGCTTCAAGAAAATGGAGAACGGTGCCTACATGAAGTTCTACAGCAAGGGTGACTCGGAGGTGATGCCGCGCTTGAAGGATGAGGCGACCATCGAGATGGCACAGTACTTCAACGACTCGTTGTTGTTCACAACTGCTGGTGATGAACCAATGAGGATTGTGCTAACCGAGGCCGACTTTGAGGGCGACGTGATGGACGGCTTGCTGATGATGCATGTAGGCGATTCGGCCCGTCTTATGGTGCCCGCCGATTCGGTGCTGGCCATCTCGATGGGAATGGAAGAGATTCCTGAGGAATATGCAGGCAAAGCCATTTATTATGACTTGAAACTCCTCTCCGTGAAGCCTTTCGAGACCAGGGATGCCGAACGTAAAGCATTGCTGGACAGCCTGAAAGTAGTTGAAGAGTCTTTTTTGGTTCCTTTTCGTGACGACCCAAAGAATACGATGACCGAGTCGGGCCTTATCGTTTTGGAAAAGACGGGCAAAGGCAAGGTAGCCGAGCTGGGCGAGTACGTCAATTTCGACTTCACGATGTGCGACCATAAAGGCGATACGGTCATGAACTCCTTCGGTGTAGAGCCTGTCGAGATACAGTATGGAGAAGAGTTCATCAGCAAGGGCTTCCACGAAGCCCTTGGTATGGTGCCCGGAGGTGGCGAGATGCGTTTCGTGATTCCATCCTCTTTGGCTTTCGACAGTGTTGGTTACGAGCAGTTTATCCTGCCCTATACGCCAATGGTTGTTCGCTTGAAGATGAACAGTGTGATGGACAAGGCGACCTACGACAAGCGTCAGATGGCCAAGGCAGCCGAGAAGGAGGCTGAAAAGAAACGTCTGATGGACTTGGAAGGCAAGTCCATTGCCGATTACATCAAGACCCATGGTATCACTGAAGCTCCGACGGAATCGGGTCTTTACATTCTCAATCAAGAGGAAGGTTTGGGCAATGTGGCCCAATGGGGCGATGAGGTGACTGTGCATTTCATCATCAAGAACATCAAGGATGAGCAGCTTGAATCAAGCTACGACTACGGTGAGCCGATTCCCTTCAAGATTGGCGAGGGGAAGATGTTTCCCGCCATCGAGGAGGCCGTGATGACCATGTCGAAGGGTGGTAAAGTCACTTTGGTTACCCCTTCGGCCTTGGCTTTTGGCGAGGCAGACTTGGGCGAGATTTTGCCGCCTTATTCGCCGTTGGTCATCGAGCTGGAGCTGGTGGAAATCAAGTGAGGTTTGTTTTTGGAAGCAAATGCTCTGCATTAACTTACTTCGTATCGTTGAATCTTTGATTTCAACGTAGTTAAATCTTACGTAAATCTTTTGTAAATACGGTAGTGCCGCCAAATGGACTTGGCGGCACTCCTTATTTCTTGGTATGGGTTAGCTATTCACCTGTTTCCATCTACTTGTCGCCTATCAACAGATATTGTATCATGCTTGAAAAGACAAACTCAAAACCGAATTATAATTGGTCTTTTTCCTAATGTTGGTACGGTATTTTGTTACTGTATTTGTGCTTAAACCTAGAAGCTCTGCCTCTTCTTTCACTCTGAAGCCGAGGAAGGAAAGCACGACGATGTGCCGTTCGGCTTCTATCAGTTCGGGGTGTTCGCTTTGCATCCTTTCCAAGGCTCCCGGATAGGTGGCGCTAAACTCTTGGACGATACACTCTAACTTGTTTTCCTGCTTTGAGTTGTAGATTGCCATCGTGCGTTGTTGAAGTGCCAGTTTCGAATGCTGTGAGGCTGCATCAAAGTCTGACTGTAATTTGCGATAAGTTTCTTCTTGTCTCAGCATCTCGATTTCCTTGTTCTTGCGGTAACGGTTGGTTAGCCATAAAACCACCAGAAGCGCCCCGGCTGCCAAGGCGAGCAATAGATAGAGCTGATAACGCTTCACTCGTTGCTCGTGCTGCAACCGCAATATTTCCAAATTCTTTTCATAGTCGTTTTTCACGCGTTCGACGGCTTGGGGATTGTCTTCCATGTTCTGCTGCATTTCGATATAATGGTGTGCGCACTCCAAAGCATTTTCCTTGTCACCAAGCGCTTCGTATGATTTGTATAGGCGGTAGTAGTTGCCCGAGTTGACTTTATTCGGGATAATCTTAAAATGAATCTGCTCCAGAAACTCTAATCTTTTTTCCGAGTAAAACATGCAAGAATCGTATTGTTCAAGCATATAGTACAATCTACCAAGTTCGTCATAGAGTCCGTCTTTATACTTGAACATATTGTCTTTATATAGACTCAATCCTTGATGGCATTCGGTAACAGCCTGCCTCAACAATTGTTCGCCTTCATCATTGTTTTCATAGTTCTTGTCATCAAAGCGATGCCTGTAATATGAGGCCATCGAATAATGGTAAAAGGCTTTGTTTTCAGGATTGTTGGATTCTTCAGCGACATGAAAACCTTTTTCATACCATAAGCGGCAACTGTCATACTCTTTAAGTTGTAAATAGGCCGTTCCCAGCATAAAAGCTGAACTGGTCTGTAGCATGGCAGGTCGTTGTCTTTCCTCGAAATAAATGGCAGCAGGTCGCAAACAATTTAGGCCTTCGGTGAAATAATCATTGTCCACATAACACATGCCCAAGCGCATTAACAGCTTGTTTTTATAAACATCAATGTCTTCCTGTGCGTTCCCTAATCTGACGAGGCGCTTATCCATAGACTTGCACTGTTCCATGCTTTGATAAGCTTTTTGCAGCCAATTCAATTTGACCTGTTCGCCTTTTCCTTTTTTGAAGGCGACACGTGACAGGGCTTCACAAGTCAAAGCCTCAAAATACTTTTCATTGCTTCCAACAAAATACTTTTCAGCTACCTGAAGCAATGAATCGGTCTCGTCGTCATATAAGAATTTGGCATCTCGTACCCGTACCTTCATTAAGCAATAGTGAGCTTTTTCCTTATCCGACAATGCCGTTATATCCAGCGTGTCGAGAATCTGCGTGGCACTGTCTGGGTTTTGTGAGAGAAAGACTTCCACTTGATAGAGCATATCTTCCTGCGGCGATATGGATAGAGGATGTTTGTCGCAGGCGACCATGGCCAAAAACAAGAGGCAAAGCAAAGTAATAGG
This sequence comes from Bacteroidales bacterium, assembly GCA_017428285.1. The sequence goes on from JAFRRE010000019.1 coordinate 9,179, forward strand.
TACTTTTTTCATCGCATGGAGGTTCATATACTATTAATCGATGCGACAAAAATACATATTTATTTATTTCAAATATAAAAATTCCTCTTTATCTCTTGTTTTTACTTTTTTATTATCTTTTCGGAATAGTTTGTCCCATCCTGAAAGATAACCTTTAGTACATATTGTCCTGCCAAAAGGCCTTCCATATCAAAATGCTCAAAATTGTCTTTATGCTTTCTTATGAGGCGGCCTTGCATGTCGTAGAGTTCCAAGGCCTTGGGCTGCACGTCGGGAGAATAATGCAGACAAATCTGGTCGTGCACAGGGTTGGGATAGGCTAGATAGGGGCGAAATGTGTTCCCCAACTCAGTAATGTTTTCAACCTCATCGTACATTAGTGTCAAGAACAAGCCTCGTAGCCATGGCTGATTATTGGGATTATAATGATTAAAGTCCCAGTTAATGGCATAAGTTTGGCCGAATACAAGTACGGCTCCATCGCCGAACACTTTCATCGTTGTTGGTTCGCATAGGAATTCTTGGTAGGGCGCTCGCATCCGCAAGGCATATCGCTCCCAAAGGATGTTAAGGTCGGGGTCCACCTTGACAGTAGCAACATAGTGACAGGAATCCATATCCAAGCCAATGAAAGAATAACAAATGTTGCCATCTCTGTCTTTTTCCATATTAATGCCTTTGACTTGATTGTTTGGTCTTGGACAAGGCTGAAATTGAACCTCATCGATGACTTCGCTGTATTCGTTCACTTTTTGTATGACTGTTCCCCATCTTGTAGGTTGCCACCCTATATTCCTTGAAAAATATGCTGTACCGTCGCCTTGGCTTATCATAAGGTCGGAATAGGGATTGATGGTATAATAGTAATACGGGTATCCACTAATCGAATCGTTAAGTTCGAAACTATGTCTAATGTTGAATAAAGAGTCAAGTTCATACCCCCACACCGTACCCTCTTTCATATTGAGGTTTCTTACTTTGGCTCCAAAGTAATCATATCCCAATGGGTTGCTACCATTTTGTCTCAGCCCGTCTTGACGGACATAGCCGAGTGAATCTGTAATGGGCATAATACTATCATGATAAGCTTTTGTGTGTTTCAAGGTTCCGTCCAGACCATAACGAGCAAAACAGGTCTCGCTTTCCGTCCAATTCCGATAGGTCAAGATGATGTCGTCGTTGCTGTCGAGTATGCAGAAATACCCATTTGTAATTTCTTCAGGAACAGGGAAGGTCACTTCCAACTCATCGTTAAAGTTTAAATCATCATCAAAAAACTTGATATTCAAGCAGGTTCCATTTGCTGTGATCCTATTAATCATAAGATTACCATATTTGTTGTCAGTTGTGTGAAGCTGTTCCAGAATATCTTGCCCAACAGAATTGGTATCTTCAAAAACTATGGAATCCATGATAGCCGCTCCATATCTGGAGATTTTGTAATACTTGACAAGATACGGGATAAATTCCTGGTTTATGTCATTTGTGGTCAGTGAATCTTGCTTACATTCGATGAGAATGTTCCCGTCAGCTAACTGGATGGCATTACCGGGCCATAGGCAGTAGTGTCCGGCTAAGTGGTTAGAGATGGAGTCGCAATGTTGGGCTTGTAATACACCGGTTGTTGTCATTAGAGCCATTAGGAAAATAATTTTCCCTACTGTACAAGTGGTTTTGTTCTTTTTCATCTTAATCTGTTTTTGTTTGAGGTTAAGCAATACGTTGTTATTTGTTTGTGGCAAAAGTATACAAAACCAGCGCGAAATTTCAGAGGAAAAGCCCAAAGTATTGGTTTTTGTCCTTGTCAAGAGCGTTAATTTGCTAAAACACAAAGAATTGTTGAAACTAAAAGTATTGTTTTTTCCTAATGTGAAGGTGCCGTATTACCGTATTTTCTTGAAAATGAATGTCAAAATACATAAAAAAAGAGGACTTTTCAGCCCTGTTTTTTTGTTGTGGTTGTTATGGGGACATCAACAAATTTAAGCCCTTGTCAACCAATTCTCGACTTTCACTTCTGGCATCGGTTCAAAATGCTTCACATTATCCGTCACTACAGTTAAACCAGTCGTTAGTGCTTGACCGCCGATAATCATATCAAACTCGTCAGCAAGTTTACCCGCTAATCGGAGTGCCATTTTGATTTGCCCATAACCATCAGCCTTTTCAGGCAATGGAAGTACTGTGAAGCGCTCAAGCAACTTGCTGATGCGTTTCATTTCCTTTTCGAAGTATTCCTCTTTTTTTTGTTTTGGCGTAATGAGCTCCAAAGTATAGCTCTCCGTTCCGGCGGATTTGCAATCCGCCGGCTTTGAGTTGGGGATTTGCAATCCCCGTCGGCCTGCTTTGAGGTCATGCGGCCCCAGCGGGTCGTACATGATGCGGCTGTGAGCACCCCCTTGGCGTATGTCGATCAGACGGTTCATCTTGTCGTATAGGAAAGTCTCCTCCAAATTGCGGAGGTTGTCCTTTCGGCTGGCTAAATTACCAAATTTATCGTATCTAAGATTAGTTCTGGAAATGATTACTCTATAGTTGGTGCTGAAAAGATGATTTTATTTAGATTATTTTCTGCAACAAAAGTATCTAAAAATAGCTCTAATTCACGATACCAATTTGTCTCAAAGTTTATAGAATCATCTTCACAA
>JAFRRE010000191.1 GCA_017428285.1 Bacteroidales bacterium
GGCATCGGGTGCCCAAGTGTATTTGGCGTTGATGTCGTGGAAGCCGTAGGCAATGTTGTAGTCTTGTCCGCCCTGCTCTTTGCTGATTTGGCTGGCAATGTAAAGGAGTGCTTCCGTGAGGGTTTTGCGTCCGGTGACAATGAAGCTGGAGTTCTTCAGCCCGCCAGGACCTTCCACAGCGAAGGCCAAGTCGGTGAGGCCTGCGCTGAGCGAGCCTTTCAACTTGGTGGGGTCGCCTTTCTTGGCGGTGAGGTCGACGATAGAAGACAGCTTGCCGCCATAGCGTGCCGGAAAACCGCCTTTGTAGATGTCCATGGTGTTGATCATCTCGGAGTTGAACACCGACATGAAACCGCCCAAGTGGTTGACATAGATAAGCGGCACATTGTCGAGCATGTAAAGATTCTCTCCAGGATTGCCACCACGCACGATCATCAGGCTGGAGGCTTCAGTAGCCGCTTCGATGCCAGGCAGTTGTTGCGCCGCCTTGATGATGTCGGGGCGACTTCCGATGGTGGGCAGTTGGTCAATGCTCTTGGCATTGAGGGTTAGTGTGTTGAAGTTTGTTCTTCGCTCAATTCGAGAGGCACTGACCTCGACGGATTGAAGGGTTTCAGTCAAAGGTTTCAAATGGATTTGCAAAGGCTGGTCGGCTTGGTCCACCTTGATGCATTTTTCTTCGTAGCCTATGCATGAAATGCAAAGTGTGGCAGGCAGTTCCACGGCAAGGTTGAAATAACCCTTTTGGTCGGTGGCCACGCCTTTTGTGCGGTCTTGCAGAAAGACATTGGCCCCGATGATGCGTTCGCCGTCGTTGGCATCGCTGACGAAACCGGAAATATGTATTTGTTGGGCTTGGGCAAAGAGGGAAGCGAAAAGGCAAATCACGAAAAAGGTCTTCTTCATGGCGCATCAGTTTTTAGGATTGATGAATACCGTGTCGCAGGTCATGGGGGCGATGGCGGCAAACACACCGCGGCCGTTTTCCACATTGCTGTAAAGGTTAATGGGGCTTATGACGCCGAGGAAAAGGTTGGAATAGGCATCGGGTTCCTCGAAGGCGTTTTGGCTTTTCATGTAATGGTAAGCCGATTCCGAGAGGCCATGCATCCTGACCACCACATAGCCCGAACGCACAACGGTGCCAGAATGGTTTCCTCCCCAACCATGGTTGCCAAATGTGCTGTTCACCTTAAGTGTATAATCCGTCTCGGTGATGATTTCATTGCTGAATAGAAGGCGGTCAGAACCTTCGTTGAGCAACACTGGGTCGTCGGTGTTGATGGATGAGGTTATAGTGCCTTTGGAGAAGGAATAGCCTGATGCATAGTCGTTTCGGAATAGCGCATCCATATTCATTTGATAGTATTCCTTTTTGTTGGGGTCTGTCTTGAAGGTGACCAAGAAAGCAGGACAAGGGTTGCCTTCTTCATCCACAGTGGCGTTTTCCATGATTTCCACAAGGGTCACCACGGGCTTCTCCGGCATTTCGGTTTGGGCAAAGAGGGTGTCGAAGCCAGGAACGACAACCTTGTAGGCGTATTCGTGCAAGGCCTCGGCAGTGGTTTCACCTACATAACGGCCTTTGCCATCATGTTGTAGTTTTTCCGTGAACTGTCCGTCAACATAAAGCAGCACCTCGGCATTGGTACAGGGCGCGGGATGAACCGAGTCAAGTCCTTGTGCAAAAGAGACTTGTGCCCACACGGGCTGGTCTTCCTGAAGCACGGCGTTCAAAGTGGGTTGAGGGTCAAAATCAGGTCGCTCATAGTCGCTGACTTGTTTGCGGCAACCGCATAAGGCAAGCGCAAAAAGAAACAGAAAAATGAATGTGTTTTTCATAAACAAAATGTTGTTGTTATTGTATGTAGGGCTGTCGTATTACGGCAGCCACCATTAAAATCGTTTTTCCAACGGCTGCCATGGTTCCTGAGTTTGTCGAAGGACAGTGTGACAGCCCTACAACGGGTTATCATTGCCATTTCTTCGGCCCAGGAAATCGAACATTGAGGCCGAAGCGGTGGATGGCTTTGGCCTTTATTTCGTCTGTTTTGGGTTTGTATTCCTTATTTAGGTTGTCAAATGCCAATTCATAAAAGACACCGAAATACTTTGATGGATTGATGGCTAAACCAATGCTACCACCGTAAAGAAAGTTGTTGCGGACAGGCTCGGCTGAAGGACCATCGTAATCAGGCTTATACTGCTCCGTTACGGTTCTCATGCCCAATTCGCCACGACAATACACATCGACGAAATAAAAATTCGGCAACAAAAGGGTCAGAGGATGCAGTTCTGCATCAATGCCATAATGATAGTAGCGTTCGATTTGTGTCCCCTCAAAGAGCACTTGATTGTATGTGGTATCTGCGTCTTGAACGGTAGAACCTATTTGTACAAATCCTTCATGAGTGCCGAAACTGCCGAAGACTCCTACCACGCACCAATTGGTAATGCCATAGCCAACACCAACCCGGAAGTCGGGATAGTCAGAAATAGGGACTTTCTGCATCATGCGCGAATAACTCGCATCAATTTTGAAATTGCCTTTGTTGAAAGGCTTTAGTGAGGTGAATGGGAGGTTGGTTTGGGCGAAAGCCGTGCAAGACAGCAGCAGCAATGCCAGTAGATAAACACTTTTTCTCATAATAATTGCTTATGGTTTTGTTTGTTATAAATTCCCGTCTGCCTAATAACGACACATCCTAAACTTTATTATTGGTTTTAGGAACCACAACCCCGCAGGGGTGCTGCAAAGTTGCGGGGGAGTCCGTCGTAAACAGATAGTGCATAAGTTCAAATAACGAAAAATCCTATCCCTTCACCACCACTCGTACAGCGTGTTTTATCCCTTCCGTATCCTCAAACCGCAGCAAATAAACCCCTTCCGACAATCCACTCATATTGATTTCATTGCTGCCTTGAACAGTCCTCACCAATTGCCCCACGGCATTATAAACCATTACTTCTGAAACTTTGAAACCTTCGATGTGAACCGTTACCGTTGCGGGATTGGGCCAAACAGTCAGTTGGCTCTCCGTCGACTCATTGACGCTGTTGTATTCGGAATAATGAAAATCTATCAAATCAATCTCTTCTTCTCCTTCCAACATTTTGAGTTGCAGTAATTTGTTGTAAACGGGAATCTCCACATCCACTCTGTCAAGAATTGGATTACTAGACTCCATTAGGTTGTCCCAAAAACTATTAATACCTGCTGCTTGGTCGATGCTTACCGTTGGGTCGTAGGTCATTTCGTAGCCTTCTTCAAAATTCCAATCTCCAAAGTAGTGATACAGGCTGTAAGCAGTGCAGTTGTAGTTGTCATCGTATGAATACTCGGTCTTTAAGTCTTGATTCCACTCCTGCGAGCCAATGGGTTGGTTAAAACTAATCATGGAAAGAAGATGGCCTTCGGTGTCATATTCAAACACATACCTGCCATCGCCACTCCATTCATCATTGCTTGTGCGGCTATAATAAGTCATCTCAATGCACAAGCCTTGCTCGTTGTACGCATACTCCGTCTTGGAAACAAGATACCATTGGCCTTCCCAAATGTTTGAAATCACCTGTGTACAAAGTCCTTGGGCGTTGTAGTAATAGTCGGTCTTGTAATGGGGTTGCCATTCGCCTTCAACAAAGTCATAATATACCTCGGTTTGGAGCAGGCCGTTCTCGTATTCGTAGGCCCTTTTGGCCGATTCAATCCATCCGTCAAAATAGTTGTATACAATATACAAAGTAAGGTTTCCGGCTTCATCATATTCATTGATGCGTTTTGTGTTTGGTTGCCAAGTGTTTCCCGACAGGTAAGTATTGATGGTTTCCACTATCAGGCTCTGTTCGTTGTAGGTGTATTCGGTCTTGTTTGTCTGTATTCCGTCATAGTGCGTCATCGAAGTCAAACGATTTTGCTCGTCGTAGGTGTTTTCGAAAGATTGTTCGAGATGCCATGAGGTGTTAGTCGGATAATAACGCATCTCTTTGGTGCAGTTGAGGCGGGCGTCGTATTCATACAGGATTCTAACCTCCTCCCCTGTGACGCTGTCCAGTTTCATAGTGAAAAGGTTTTCGCGACCGTTCATTTTCTCCACCAGTTCCATGCTCTCTTCCCAAGGTCTCTGTTTGGATTCTTTCCTGAAAGGTTGTGCCGAGGCCGACACGATGCAACACAACAAGGCTGCAATTAAAATGGCGTTTTTCATCGTATTAAAGATTTGAAATTCATATTTGCAAAAGTATAGCAAAAAATCGCTGTGTTTCGAGTCCAAAGTTAATTACAAACTTTTCCAAAAATTCTTTGTTGATTATCAATTGGTTGAAATTATTGATTACAAAGTTTTCATCTAATCCTATGCCGCTTTCGCAACTCTTTTTCGTTTAAAAAGTGACCTAAATGTTATCGCCAGTAACGGTAATACAGTTCCATGAAATGTCGATTGGTGCAGTATTTCCGTGAGGGCTTTTCTTCCAATCTGGAATTGTTGTAAAACGCAATGTTGTTGTTTTGGGCGTCAACGATCATCAACCCCATAAAGGAAAAGGCGTTTGTATAGCTGTCATCAAGAAACAAATAGTAATAGCCGCCCGAAGCCATACTATAGGCCATGCTAGCAGCTAATGAAACGGCAACACTTTTCATCAAGGCTCCCCAATCGGTTGCAGAGCGTTCAAATCCAGTTGAATAGGTAATCAGTCCAAACCGTTTCCCTTGTGCGTCCAATATAGAGTCAATGATTGGGGGAATTGGAATGAAAGCGATATCCTTGTTGTCGAATGCACGCCCCATAATTTGTCGGATTTCATCATTGACTTTTAGAAGAATCGTTGTGTCTTCAATGTCAATGACTCCAGTAATGTCTATGTTTGACTGGTTTTCCAAAAACAAATCAATGTTCGTTCTAGTCAACAATGACAAAGAGTCACAGAACGAACTGTTGCTATGCTTGTCTAAAATGTCAATGTCGCTTAAACTCGGAAAGCGTTGCACATCGGCGATTTCCTGTTTCGGCAATTTGGTGACAAAACCTTTCTTGGCCGTGCAGGAAGAAAACGCCAAAAACGTCAGTGCAAAAGCGAATAATAATGTCTTTTTCATCGTATTAAAGTTTTCAGTTAGTTTTATTCAATTGTCCACAAAGGTAGAGCAAAAACCATTCGGAAATCGTATTGTCAAGCCCTTGTTGGTCTTTGTCCCTATGATTTTTTCAACTCATCATTGATTTTCAATAAATTAACTAAAACCAACAACTGGTTTTGTCCCTATTATTTTTCTGAAGTATTGATGATATCTGCTCATGGTTTGCCACATTTTTGGCCTTTTCTCCGTCCACAAGCAATAAAGAAAGGCGCTTGCCATTCGTTTGATTGCTTATTCTGATTGAAGGCGTCTGGAAAAGCCTATGAGTAAATAAGCACGAATTAGTTCACGCCTAATACGCGAACTTTTCCGCTAACTTATTCTCACTCATAAATTGTTTTCCAGACTTTTCAATCAGAGAACAAGAGCGTAAAGCCCATTATTATGTCTTTATTTGCCTACAAAAGTAATACTTTTTTGTTTTCCAACGCTCAAATTCAATAAAATCCATTATTTCTCCGTCCTCAAAACCTCTATTTCACCTTTTCAGCGAAATGCTTATGAGTTAGATTCAGAGAATCACGGTTTCTGAGCCTTGTGGTCCCTGAGGCCCATCGAAGGACAGTGTGACAGCCCTACAAACGATTACCCTTGCCATTTCTTCGGCCCGCCGAAGCGGATGTTGATGCCGAAACGGTTGTATGGGCGTAGTTTGTTGTTGGCATTTTCATGAAAAGTATTCGGTTTTAGGCTTGAATATGTTCTTTCGTAAAAGAATCCGAAATACTTCGAAGGGTTGATGGCCAAGCCAATTCCTCCTGCAATGTAAGGCTTGTTGATGCTAGGTGCATAATAGTCAGGGCTTAAGTTGTCTTCTTCGTATATGCATATCTGGTGATGCATCCCAACGCGTAGAATACTATAGACATCAATGAAATAGAACCCAGGCAGCACTAATGGGATAGGGTGCAACTCATTGTGTAATCCGTAATAAACAAAATGGTTTCGGTAAGGGTGGAGGTCATCACCTCCAATACCAATCATGGAAGTATTAGTGCTGTATTCGGCGTATATCCCGGCTACGCACCAATCTGTGAAGCCGTATCCACCACTAAGGCAGAACTTCGAAACATCGTTATATGTATCTCTTTCATATCCTAGGTTAAGAATAATATTGCCTTTGTTTAGTGGCTTCAAGGAAGTGAAGGGCAGATTGCTTTGTGCAAAGGCCAAGCAAGGCAAGAGTAGGAAAACCAACAGATAAATTCTTTTGTTCATGATGTTGAAGGTTTATTATGTGTTTGATGTTTGTGTTTTGTGAATAGGTAACGATTATAGTTCAGGGTTATTGTGCAAGCCATGCCATCATCAAGAGTGAAAGTTGGGTATAAATTGTTTAATAATAATTTGTTAATCAAATAGATATATAATATCGAAAGATTTATTTTTGAGGATTTTGGGAAAATGAGTGCTATAAAATTTGAGGATTTCGGGAAAAATAGATGAAAAAACTTTGAGGAAATGAAATAAACGCTATTTTTGCAGTGAAATTAC
>JAFRRE010000192.1 GCA_017428285.1 Bacteroidales bacterium
CCATATGCGACGGAATACTGCTGATAGACATAGTTGCCTATTAAGATGACGAAGGCAATGGAAATGATGAGACCCACTGCCTCAATGACGGTGTAGAGTTTGTTTCGGGAGAGGAATTTCAGGTAGCTGCTCATTGCTGTTTAATTGTTGATTGTTTAACTGTTTAATTGTTGTAGGTCGTGTGCATAATCCGTGCCAAAACCATAAAACAATATGAATCAACAAAATACGATTTTGCCCTTTTGTAAAAGTGTAAAGTTTCTTTACAGTGGGTGTAAAGAAACTTTACAGTGAACGCGTCTTTCTAACTCGTCGTAGACTTAATGAATAAGAAATATATAGCGCCATTTCAAAAAAGATTGTTATTTTTGCACTCAAGAAAATGAATTGGATATGACGACATTGCAATTAAACGAGGCCTTATTCCATGAGCTGAACATCATCGTTTCTGACGAGGAGATGATGAAAGAAGCCATTAAGGCACTCCGACTCATCGTCCTGAATTGGGGAAAAATCGCTCCCGAAAAGAGCGGAGAAGAGCATGGAACGGGACTCCCTGAGGCCATCAAGCAGATGCGGGGTGTGGTGGAATTTACTCCAGAAGAAATCAATAGTGACGACCGACTTTTATATCTCCACAGTAAATGAGACGCGTTTTTATTGACACCAACATTCTGATCGATTTTGTTGAAAACAGGCCAGGAGCTGATGCCGCCGAAAAGGTTCTTGAAAACGGCGCGAACAAGGTGATTTCCCTTTTCGCATCCCCTTTGACATTTGCCAACATGGCCTATATTTTGGGCAAACGCTTCGACAAGGAAAAACTATATCCGATGCTTGACGCTCTGGAAAAACAAATAGCGGTTCTTCCCATGGACCGAGACCAATTACGCAAAGCCATTGATTCTCCGTCGAAAGACTTCGAAGACATGCTTCAATACCAATACGCTTTGGCTGGCAACTGTGATGTCATTCTTACCAGAGATGCCAAAGGTTTTTCAGATTATTCGCTCATTCCTCTTATGTCAGCCGATGAATTCATCAATTTATATGTTTAACTAAGGATTGCACGAAATCGAAGATTTCCGTGATGCGATTCAATGTCATCGGCCAAGATATTATTTGCTTTTTTACAGAAAGCAATTTTTCCTGAATTCTGCTTATTGCAGAAAGCAAAACATTCTACTTTACCCTCTCTGCAACACTTCTGTAATCCTCTTGCTGCAAATGGCCTGCACCACACCCGAAACAATCAGCGAAAGGAGCAGGAAAGCCGTGAAGAACGACAACAGGGCCACGGTCAGCACAAGGGAAACGGGCACATGATAGGCAAAGCCTTGCAGCCATTGCAGCGAGAAATAGACCGACAATGCCGTTGCCGCAATGACGGGCAGGATGTACATCCGCAACCTGGTTTTCAGGTAATGCCCTTGCACCTCTCTGGTGCTGGCACCAAACACCTTGCGCACCGCCATATTGAGCGACTCCTGATGCAGATGATAGGAAACGACACCAAAGAAGCCAAACAAGGCCAATAGCATCGCCGCAAGGAAATACAACAACGACAAATGCCCGACCTGCCGTTCCTCGCGGTAAAGTTCCTTCTCGCCCAAAAACGAATAGGAAAAGACATCCGTATAATTAAACGGACGCACCACTTCTTGAATGTAGGCCAAGGTCAGGCTATTTCCCTATTTTTATGAATAAGTTGGAAAAAAGCATAAAAACATCCTAATTAAGGTTGGAAAAAAGCAAAATAGTTGTATTTTTGCGGTTGGAAAAAAGCATTAAAAAATGATTAATAGAAAGATTTACAGTTCTTTAAAAGATTTCTTTTTGAATGACAAAAAATCGCTCCTTGTTACGGGTGCACGACAAGTAGGAAAAACATTTGCCATACGCAAGGTGGGAGAAGAAACATTCAAGCATTTTGTGGAATTCAATTTCATCAAAAATCCGAAACTCAAAACCATCTTTGCCAATCCGCTCGACACAAACGATATCCTGTTGCGCATTTCTGCGTTGACCGCCACAAAATTGGAATCTGGCAGCACCTTGATTTTCTTCGATGAAGTGCAGGAATGTCCAGAAATTGTCACGGCGATTAAGTTTCTTGTCGAGGAAGGAAGTTATCGTTATGTCATGAGCGGCTCTCTTTTAGGTGTCGAATTGAAAGACTTGCGAAGCGTCCCTGTCGGTTACATGGCTGAAAAAGAAATGTTTCCACTCGATTTCGAGGAGTTCGCATTGGCTTTAGGCATGAGCGATGAGGTGATGACGCATCTTCATGAATGTTACGATAAGAGAATTCCCATCGATTCTGTCGTTCATGAGAAGATGATGGAATTGCTTCGTCTATACCTTGTAATCGGAGGAATGCCAGCTGTTGTGGAGAAGTATCTGGATACCAACAACATGCAGGAAGTCCGACACGAGCAGGAGAACATCCTGAAACTATACAAAAAGGACATTGCCAAATATGCCGACAACAAGCTATTCATCAAAGAGATTTTTGAAAGGATTCCGTCGGAACTCAATGCCCAAAACAAGAGATTTATACTAAAATCGCTGAACGATAGAGCAAAATTCGAAAAATACGAGAACAGCTTCCTTTGGCTGACCGATGCAGGGGTGGCCTTACCCACATATAATGTCGACAAACCTTGTGTTCCGTTGAAACTCAATGAACAACGCAACTTGTTCAAGTTGTTTCTTAATGATGTTGGCCTGCTGTCCTGCATGTACTCATCTGGTTTTCAACTCAATATCATGATTGGCGAAATCAATGCAAACTTCGGTGCCGTTTTTGAGAATTTTGCCGCACAAGAACTTCGTTCGCATGGTTACGACCTTTACTATTTCAACAGCAAAAAGCAGGGAGAACTCGATTTCGTCATTGAACACGACGGTCAAGCTCTCCCGATAGAAATCAAGTCAGGGAAGGATTACAAACGGCATAACGCTCTTTGCAATGTGATGAAAAACGAAGAATATGCGATAAAAGAGGCTTTTATATATACGACAAAGAACATTGAAATCCTTGACCGAAACATATATCTTCCGGTGTATCTGTTGATGTATCTCCGTGAACGAGAACTACCGAACAAAAAGATAGTGTTCAGTCCGATGTAGTTTTTCTGGCATTGTTATTCCTTCTTCAACGCCATCACTGGGTTCACCCTCGCCACGGAGACGATCTGCCAAAGGACCGAGCCGATGGCGATGACGAACGACAGCACTACCGTCACCACGAAGATCCAGGGATGCAGGTCGATGCGATAGACAAAGTCCTCCAGATAGCGCCCGCAGACCCAAACCGCCATGGGGATGGCGATAACATTAGCGATGAGAATCATGATGACGTATTCCTTCAGGTTGCGGCGAATCTCGCTTTGCATCGTGCCGCCAAACACCTTGCGGACGGCGATGGTCTTCTCGCGCTCGGAGGCGAAATGCGTGCTCATGGCCACCAGTCCCAACAGCGAGAGCATTACCGCCACCGCCATAAACAAGTCCACAAGGCGCATTTTGTTTTTGGTGCTCTGCAAACTTTGCAGCAAAAGGTCATCTATAAAGCCCTCTCTGAAAGGTTCCCAATAGGTTTCTTGCATTTTGATATGTTTGTCATACACCGCATCGATCGCCTTGCGAGCTTCGGCGTGGTCGCCCACAATATCCAGTACAGGATTGAAACTTACCCATTTGAACATCGGCTCGTCTCCCACAATCTGCACGGCACCGAACTTCTCGTCAACCACAGAGGCAGCACTGTTGATGGCGAAATCGCCCACCACGCCACACAGGTCGTAGCCGACATTATGCTTGTACCAAACACCCAGCGAGTCGGGGTCGAACTTGCTCATCGGCATCCCCAGTTGGCTCTCCAAAAGCCCCCGCGTCAATAACCACTTGCCTTCCTCCAATTGGCTGTACATCACCTTGGTATCGAAGTCGTAAAGGTCGAAAGCCGCCGTGTCGCACATCAGGTACCCAACGGAAATAAAATTGTCGGGATCGTTGAGGCGCACAAAGTTAGAGCCCATCATTGCACTGCCAGGATAGCCGTAGGAATGGCCCATCCGCTTCACACAAGGCAATGAAAGCAAATCATTCTCGAATGCCTCATTGCCCGTAAGGACGGATTCAAGATAAAACAGGTTTTCAGTGCGGCATCCCACCGGCCTCCGCTCCATGTGGCGCATTTGCGCTTCCATCGTGATCACCAAGGCAATCAGAACGATGGCAATGACGTTTTGCAGGACGATGAACACCTTCGAGAGCACCATCTTGTTGCGGAAGCGGAACATGCCCTTCACCACATCGATGGGCTGGGCGCGCAACACCACCACCGCAGGCGTGATGCCCGCCAACAAAGCCACAACCACCACCATCAGTAGGTAGGAAACCAAATAGAAAGGCGAGAGCGAAATCCTAACCCCAACACTTCCGCCCAACAGCCGATTGACCATAGGGCAAAGCGCCTCGGCCAAAAGGATGCCCAGCACCATACACACCGAAGTGAACGCCAGCGACTCCCAGAGGTATTTCCCGATGATTTCACCCTTCATCGCGCCAAGCAGCCGCCTCGAAGCCATCTCCTTGGCCCGTTTGCTCGTCAAGGCAACGTTGAGGTTGATGTAGTTGAATATGGCAGAAATCAGCAGCAGCAAGCCAATGGCCAACAGGCTGTGCATCATCGTTTTGTCGCCTTTCTTCAGGTTGGTTTGGGCATCGGTGTAAAACAACTCGTCCAAGCGAACCAACATAGTGTTTTCTGCAATTTCAAACGGGGGCTCCATCCCTAAAATCTCAGAGTAAAAGGTCACAATCGCCGCCGACATTTTTTCAAGAAGTGTCGCACGGTCAGTGTTGGGAAGCACTTTCACAAAGACATTCACCGTGGTAAACACATTGGCCGGTCGGGATGGGCTGTTGAGGCCACCATAGAACACCACGCCATCGCTGACATCCACATTAACAATCACGTCGGGCGTTTCGTAGAAAAGCGAACTGCCGAAGTCGGAAATCACGCCAGCCACGGTGTAATCGCGCTTAAACAAATGGATGTTGCGCCCAACCACTTCGCCTGTCTCGGAAAGCAATTGCGCCATACGCTCCGAAACGAATGCCGCCGAAACTTCGTTGATTTGGTCTGGCTGGCCTACGGCGAACTCGACGGGAAAGATGTCGAAGAAATCGCGGTCGCAGCCCAGCACATACACCGCTCGGGATTGGTCGTCGGCCTTCATATCGGTATGCATCATCTGGAACTCTGTGATCGATTCAATTTCTGGTATGCTCTCGCCGATGCTGCCTTTCAATCCATACTCGAATTTAATCAGGTTCTTCAACCCCACAGCGTATATCTCCTTTCGGTGCGGGTTTTCACGTGTCACAGCGATTTGCTGCGCCACATAGCAGAAGATGATGACCACGAAGGCGAGGCTCACCGTCAGGCCAATGGCCTCGATGATGCTGTAGAGTTTGTTTCGGGAGAGGAATTTGATGTAACTGCTCATTACCGTTTAATTGTTGATTGTTTAACTGTTTAATTGTTGTATGTCGTATGGCATAATCCGTGCCAAATTTGTAAAATAATATGAATCAACAAGATACAATTTTCACTTTTGTAAAAGTGTAAAGATTCTTTACAGTGGTGTAAAGAAACTTTACAGTCCTTATTTCACGCCATCACTGTGTTCCCCTTAACCATAGAAGCGATTCCTTCAAACACTTCTTCGGCCTCATCTTTCCGAAGCCCGAACTTTACGGCAAGCTGAACAGCGTCCATTTTCCCTGGATCTTTGTAGTTGCCATTCACGGAAAGGCTGTGGAATCCACCCAAGCCTTCGCAGGGCAGCACATCGTAGGCTGGAGCCAACTGCCAAACATCATTGCGACGAATGAAAGCAAAGTTCTTTACATGGTCGTCGCAATTGCCGATGATGAGGTTGAACGCCATCAGGCGGAACACCTTCCACAGCTCCTTGACGGAATGCGTGAGTTGGCTGCAAGCCCAGAACAGATGACCGTAATCGGCGGTGGGCAGGTGATAGTCGAGGTTCATCAGGGCGGAGAGACTGATAACGTGCAGTTTGCCGCCATCTTCGGTACGGTCGAAGCGCTTTGAGCCGAAGTATTTTCCTTCGAAAAGTCGGGTCTCGGCCATCTCAATGCCACATTCGCGAGCCAACAGTGAGGTCTCATATTCGATTTTGCCTACATTGGGCGGGTCGGTGCGGTCGCGGAACTTCACTAACCACTCGGCACCGTCGTGATGCACAAACACTTTGGGTCTCGTGCCGCCCGAGGAGCCGCCGCGTCGCCAAGCCTTGTCGAGGTCGTCGGAATAGTCGGTATTCAATACCCGCTGCGACTCTTCCGTCATGTGGTCGAGGTCGATGATGACCTGCTCGTCAACGGTGCTTAGGTCGGGATGGTATTCCAAGGCACCTCGCCCACGGCTGCCAACAAACATCAGTTGCTCCAACAAATCCAACGAAGCCAACGACTTGCCTTGCGACCTCAGATAACGGTCGAGCACCAATGCACTCCAGCCGTCGGGCAGGCTGTCGTCGAACACACCGAAGTTGCCGTCAAAAGGCTTCGCATCGGCGGTGAACAACCTCGATTCCAACGGCAAGTGAAACGGCGAGATGGAAAAGCCATTCCGAATCCAGTCCGCATCGTATTCGAACAAAGCGCGACCGTCTCTATCCAAAGCTATCCGCCCGACTTTACGGGAGCCTAGCGTTACTTCAACTATCTTTTCACTCATTGCGTTTCCCTCGCTTTCTGTTTGTTGTGGTGGCATTAAGTGCCTCATCCAAAGTGGCGTATTTGCGCGACTCAAACAATCGGTCAAAGTCGTTCAAGGCATCCAAAGCGTAAGCGATATGGAGCAAGCCATCCAAAGAAATCTTGCCTGTCCGCTCAAAGCGGCGGTAGGTCGCCAAAGGCAATCCCGAGCGCACAGAAAGACCTTCCTGCGTTAGGTTCATCTCCAAACGACGCGCTTTCACCCGTTCCGCCAAAGCCATGGCCTTACCTTCTGGTGAGACAATATCAAATGACAATATATTGTTATTTATATCCATTATTAACCACTAAATGATTATATTTTAGCAGTTGCAAAGATACAAAATCTTTTTGAATTGGCAAATATAATTGAGATTCCCCTTCGGGGAATGGAGTGTGTCTTTGAAATTTAAAGCGGCGGCAAAAACAAATTGCCTGTCAGTAAATGTCACAAGCCGCCGCGGTTAACGACCACACCCGATCTCAATTCCCCGTCAGGGGAATCTCCTTGTTTCATTATCATTCACTCCGCAGCGACTTCACCGGATTCATCGTTGCCGCCCGCAGACTGCGCAAGGTGACCACCGCTATCGTTACGCCCAAGACGGCCAACAGCGCGATAGCAAACACCCAAACGTGCAGCGGCACCTGATAGGCAAAGCCTTCCAAATAACGCCGCATGATGACGATGCTCACGGGCACGGCGATGACGAAGCACACCAACACAATCTTCACGAAGCGCGAGTTAAACATCGCCAGGATCTGCCCCACCGTGGCGCCATGCACACGACGGATGCCAATCTCCTTGCGGCGGTGCTCCGTCTCGAACATCACCAAGCCGAACACGCCCATCAGCGAGATGACGATGGCCAACACTGTAAACAAAGTGACCAACTTCGAAAGGTTTTGCTCCTTTTTATATTGGTTTTCAATGGCTTGTTTAAATGGTCTCATCCATACCGAGAAACCATCGCCTAATGTCGGATCAAGGTCGTTGAGGGTATTTATTGTGCGTTCCATCAAAGCTTGGGTATCAACGCCAACTTCAGTGCG
>JAFRRE010000001.1 GCA_017428285.1 Bacteroidales bacterium
CAGCAAGAGGTTCAAGGTCTTGAAGAGCAGGAACGAGCCTATGGTGCCAACTACCACTGCGATGGCGAAGAACGGCAGTTGTGCTTTGCTCACGTTGGAGAAGCTGCCCAAGCCCCAGATGACGAAGGAATGCAAGCCTTCCTTCTGACTGAAGAACTTCAGGATGTCGGTGACTGAGCCTGCAATGTAGGCGATCATGATGCCCACCAACACCAGACTCACCATGCTGCGGAGCCTCGAGCTGAGGGAAAGGATAAGTAACAATACCGCGAAAGCACCTAAAAAAGCCGCTATGGTGACGCCGAAGGTCGACCACAGCGACAGCGTGCTGACCGACAGGCCCGTGGCCGTGCCGAGCAAGACTACAAAGGCTACGCCGAGGCTCGCGCCGCTGCTGATGCCCAGGAGCGAAGGGTCTGCGAGGGGGTTACGGAAGAGGGTCTGCATCAGGAGGCCCGACACCGATAGACCGATGCCAGCCAACAGCGCCGTGATGGCTTGTGGCAGGCGGTAGTCGAGGATGATGGCGCGGTAGGTCGACGTGTCGCCATGCAGCAGCGCGTCCCAGAATTCATTCCACGGGATCGACACCGAGCCATAGCGCAGGTTAAGGACGAACAGCGCAATGCCGACGGCCAGGATCGCGATGGAAACCAGCGCGATGGGTGGCGTTTTGCGGCGGAGGGTATGGTCGGTGTCAGATGCCATTTCGGAGATGTTTTGCGTTGCAAAGATAGGGTTTAATTTGATTGGGATAGGATATGGGAAACAAATAATCCGCAAATCTTGCGGTTAGTTATACGCAGTTTTTGCGGATTATTGGCAACAAAGGTGGAGAGGATGGCTGAAAACACAACTTTTTTCCATAGGAAAGCAAAAATCACTATCTTTGTCGGCAAA
Source organism: Bacteroidales bacterium (assembly GCA_017428285.1). The sequence continues at coordinate 901 of JAFRRE010000001.1, forward strand.
ACATAAAAACTGACGCTATGAATAAAACTATTATGCACCTCCAAGAAGAAGCCGCGCGCTGCCTGCTTTGTGCCGATGCACCATGCAGCAAGGCCTGCAAGAATGGCGACCCAGCACGCGCCATACGCGCCATACGATTCGACAACGAAGCCGTTGCCGCACAGTGGCTCGACCCATGCAGCGACGCTGAGCTGCAAGCCGCCGAGACGGCCTGCATCCACTACGACAGGCCGATCCGCATCAGGGAGCTGGCGAAAGCCGTCAAAGGCACGAAGCCACACAAAGACCTCTCCAGCCTTGCCATCGACTTCTGCGGCATCCCTTGCGAGAATCCCTTCTTCCTCGCCTCGTCGGCCATCTGCACCAACTACGAGATGGTGGCGCGGGCCTTCGATGCGGGATGGGCGGGCGTGTTCTACAAGACCATCTGCATGGAGGACATCCGCGAGGTGTCGCCGCGCTTCGATGCCGTCAGCGAGCCGGGACGCTCCGATTTCTTCGGTTTCCGTAACATGGAGCAGCTGAGCGAGAACCCCGTCGAGGTGGACTTCGACATTCTGCGCAGGCTGAAAAAGGACTATCCCTCGAAAGTCGTCGTCGCCTCCATCATGGGCAACGCCGAGAAGGAGTGGATCACGCTGGCGAAAATGGCCGAAGAGGCTGGCGTCGACGCGGTGGAGCTGAATTTCTCTTGTCCGCAGATGCGGTTGGCTGGCATGGGCAGCGACGTGGGCCAGAACTCTGAACTGGTGCTGTTCTACACGGCCTACGTGAAACACAACGTCAAGATCCCGGTCATCCCCAAGATGACGCCCAACATCACCCAAATCAACCAGCCCGCCATGGCCGCTTACTTCGCCAGCGCCGATGCGGTGTCGGCCATCAACACCATCAAGAGCGTGACCCTGAACGACCGCGGCGCCGTGGCCGACAAGAAGACTATCTCCGGACTCTCAGGCCGCGCCGTGAAGCCCATCGCTTTGCGCCATATCCTCGAAATGGCTAAAAATCCCATTTTCACCGCCACCAACGAGGGCAAACGCATCGAGTTGAGTGGCATTGGCGGCATCGAGACCTGGCGCGACGCGCTTGAGTTCATCCAGCTGGGCTGCAGCAATGTGCAGGTGTGTACCGCCGTGATGCAGTACGGCTACCGCATCATCGACGACCTCGTGTTGGGACTGCAAAACTACATGGCGGAACGCGGCATCACACACCTGTCGGATCTGGTAGGCGAGGAACTGCCCAATTTCGACACCCCCACCAACCTCGACCGCGACACCATCGTGTATCCCACCTTCGACCGTGAGCAATGCATCGGCTGCGGCCGTTGTTACACCTCCTGCCAAGACGGCGGCCATCAGGCCATCACCTTCGATTCCGACCTGCGTCAGCCGCATCTCGATGGAAAGCGTTGCGTGGGCTGCCATCTCTGCCGACTTGTCTGTCCCACAGGCGCCATCGGCGTGGCGAAACGCATCGCAAAGAAGGGATAGAATGAATTAACAATTAAATAGATGAATCCTTAACGAAAATGGATTGTAGGGCTGTCACACCGTGGCAGCCGCTGATATTTCGAATGAAACAGCGGCTGTCATAATATGACAGCCCTACATACCGTAAATTGATATATTTCCCGAAGGGAATCTCTTCCAGCTTTAGAACCTCAGCGTCAGATTGCCCATGACATGGAAACCTGCCATCGGGATGAAACCGATTTGGTAGTAGCGGTTGTCGTTGGGGTGGCCGTAGCTGTCGCAGATGGCCGAGTAGACCCAGCCGCTGGCAGCGTAGCGCTTGTTGAAGATGTTGTTGAAGTTCACCTTCACAATGGCTTCCTTGACGACTTTCTTGGGCTTCAACGTGTAGCCGAGGCTGACGTTGGAGGTGCTGTAGGCCGGCAGCGAACGGTCGAGGTTCTGGGTGTTGTCGAGGTACATGCGTGAGACGTAGTTCGTGTGCCAGGTGGCCTCGAAGCCCTTGTGGTGGAAGGTGACGAAGCCGTTCAGGATGGCCGAAGGCGAGAAGGCTAAGGTCGAGTTGTCGTAGTGGATGACATCGTAGCCGTCACCATCGTAGGCTTGGCCGTTGGCGTCGGTGTTGCCTTCCCAGTCGTCCCAATTCTCCACGACCTCGTCGAAGTCCTTGATCTTGTTTTGGCTCAAGGCGGCGTTGGCCTCGATGGTCAACCATTTGGTGGGGCTCACGCCTGCCTGCAGCTCGACGCCCATGCGGTACGAGTCCTTGATATTGGTGGTCAGTGCCTCGCCGATGTCGCTGACCGCGCCGGTCTGCACGAACTGGTTGGTGTAGTCCATATAATAAAGGTTGGCGCCTGCCTGCCAGATGCGTCCATTGTAGTTGTAGCCCAACTCATAGTCGAGGAGTTGCTCGGGCTTGGGGAAGGGATAGGAGCCGTTGTCGGTGAAGTTGTTACGCTCGGGCTCGCGGTGGCTCATGGCCACAGAGGCGTAGGCATGGTGGCTGTCCGTGTCGAAGGAGATGCCGCCCTTGGGGTTGAAGAAGGGGTACTTCTCGTGGATGTTGAGTTCCTGGTTGTAGTATTGGCTGTCTTCTTCGTAGAACTTGTCATTGATGCCATTGGTCTTGTAGTCCACATAGCGGAACTGCATGTCGCCGAAGACGGTCCAGTGGTCGGCGAAGGTGTAGGCCGCCTTGACGAAGATGTTGCCGTCAAGCTTTTGCGCGTCGGAGTCGTAGTATTTATAATCACCGCTGATGAGGTATTTGTTGGCGACATCTGGGTTGGCGATATAAGTCACATAACCGAAGTGGTTGCCTTGGAAGTTCTGGGCCGAGATACCGCCGATGACATTCCAGTTTGCATTCTTGTAACGGGTGAACCATACGAGGCCATAGGTGTCCTGACGGAGCCCTTTCTTGCGGACAAAGTCAGTCTTTTTCACAGTGTTGCCCTCATTGTCTTTATAGGTCATGCCGAACTTCGAGAGCTTGTTGTTGGGGCGGAATTCTTCGTAATAGCCGTAGCCGTAGGTGTAGTGCAGCGTGGCCGTGGTCGACCAGTGCTCGTTGATTTCCCAAGCGGCGGAGAGCAGGTTGTGGTCTTGCCAGAAGTTGTCGGTGGTGCGGTCCCAGAAGGTGCCGTCATTCAATTGGTAGCGTTGGGTCATGTAATGGCCGTTCTCGTCTTGGATGAAGTTGCCGTCATCATCGGTGACGAGGTATTCGTAGAGTGAGTTGAATTGTCCCAAGCCCACCTTATACATATCGGCGTAGGTCTTGATGCCCGTGGGGATGCCGTAGGTGCTGTCCATGAGGCTCATGTCGTTGTTGCCTGCTGTCACACCATTCCAGGCCTGGCCGGTCATCTCGAAGTTACCGATGTTCTTGTAGCGAAGGATGAAGTTCTTGCCCATCCAGGTGAGGCCACCGTAGTAGCTACCGCTGCGGCCCTTGGTGCCGTGGATGAAGCCGTCGGTTTGGGTCTCGTGGTAGGCTCCGTCGATGATAAGGTGGTTCCACAACAAGCCCGTGGAGGCCTTGGCGCCGAAGTTGAGCGTGTTGAATGAGCCATAGGAGCCTGTGATCTCGGCACTTGGCACGAAGGAAGGTTTGGCCGATGTCAGGGATATCGTGCCGCCAAAGGCACCGTCGCCATTGGTGGAGCTACCCACGCCGCGTTGGATCTGCACCGAGCCGAGCAGCGAGCCGTAACTGTTCATGTTGGCCCAGAATACGCACTGGTCTTCGGGCGAGTTGAGCGACACACCGTCGAGGGTGACATTGATGCGTGAGTCGCCGGCACCACGGATGCGCATGTATGAGGTGCCGGAGCCTATGCCGTTCTCACCCCATGCGATGATGCCAGGTGTCTTTGCGAACAAGAAGGGCAGTTCCTGGCCTGTCTTCGAAAAGTCGTTGAGTTCCACCTTCTCGATGTTGGTGACGGAAAAGGGGGCGTTTTTTTGGACACGCAAGCCGCCTACCACTACCTCGTTAAGCACTTCGTACTTTGTGGTGTCATACACCACTTCATTGTTTTGAGCATTCACATTTGCCGCGAATAACAATGCAGCGACAACAAAAGAAAATCTTTTCATCTCTTGAGTTTTTAGTTTAATAAAATGTGAAGGGGAATGCTTGAATCTATCCAATCCCTACGCCGGCATTACCCGGATCAGGTTAGAGGGTATGTTCTCAGCCTTTTCACCCTGCCGAAGCAGGGAAGGCACCCCTTTGTAATTCGGCGGCAAAAATACAGCTTTTTTCGGAACGCTGATAAAAAAGTGTTATTTTTGCTGACAAAACAGAGGCACACGAGATGCAGATTAATAGGTTTGGATATTATTGGCTGGATACATGGGTGATGGCTAATGTCATACAATTGGCTACGCAAGACTTTTGCGACAACTACAACAAGTCAATCAAAACCCGATTAGATAGCACAAATACCCGCAAACTGCCGCCACCAAGGCATTAACTATCTTTGCTTTCAAGAAACTCCTTTTGCTCTCGGCAAGCAACGGCAACGAGGCATGGCCGTCCTGCGAGATGCTGCTGGCCAGCAGCACCGAGAAAGGCACTGTTCCCGTGGCAAACAAAGTGACAAACAGCAAATGCGGCCCTGACTCGGGGATGATGCCCACCAAGACGGCCAACAGGATCATCCACGGGATGTTGTTGCTGATAAGGGTTTCAATGTCAAAGTAATGCAGCCCGACCTGGATGACAAACAAGGCACCGAAGGTCCAGAGGAAGATGCTCAAGAAATGCTTGCGGATGATGTGTTCCCACAGGTGTTCCTTGACGACATGCTCGGGTGCCGTGGCAACGAACCATACCACGAAGAGGCTTACGACGGCGAAGATGAGGTTCATCCAGTATTCGTTGAAGATGTTCAGCTGGGTGTGGACGGCTTCCTCGTGTTCATGTTCGTGTTCCAGCATGCCGAAGGCGAGGGCCACGATGAACAGGATGACGCCAAGCAGCAGGGCGATACGCTCCGCGCTGGCATGGCGCATGTTGCGGAACGATGCTTTCTCGGGTTGGTGCGTCTCATCATGGTGGTCTTCCTCATGAATCTGGTAGCCGTCTTCGCAGCCTCCGTGTTGGGCTTTGTTGTTTGGCTTGGAGAATCTGTCCACCAGCCAGCCGGCAAGGATGGCAATGGCGAACAAGACCACCATCAGCAGCAAGGCCTCCTTGGGAATCATGGCAAGCATGATGAAGGCTTCATCGCCCGATGAGGCAATCATCATGGCGATCAAGGCGCCGAAGCTCAACAGCTTATGCGAGTACATCGACACGGCGGCGAAACCACCCATGCAGCCCGGGATGATGCCCAAGCCCGCACCCAAAACCACCTGTCCGAAGCGGTTATGGCGCAACTTGGTGAACCACTTTCCGTGGGAATGTATGTTGACATACTCGATCATCAGCATCATGATAATCACCAGGCCAGTGATTAAGACGCTGTTTCTCAGCACATCCAATGACAAATGCAAAAAGTCGTGCATGATTTGAAAAATGAGCTGCAAAAATAAGAAATTCCTATATTTGCAGCGAAAAAGAAAAAGGACTGGGATAACGAGACTTATCCCTTTAATCATCATTGCGGACTTGATCCGCAATCTCCTAAGCGGAAGGATTCGTTTTCTTGCTTGGGAGATGGCGGATGTCCCTCCGCCATGATGACTAGAGGAAGAATGTAGTTCTTCTCGGTCAGTTATCGGTGTAATATGAAAAAAGAAGACTGTTTTTACCTCGGCAAGATTGCCAAGACACACGGACTGAAAGGGGAGGTGACACTTAAAGTGGAGGCCGACGATCCTTCCGCATACCTTGAGATGAAGCATTTTTTCCTAGAAATCAATAAGGTGCTGACCCCTTTCTTCGTGGAGAAGATTACGATGAGCGGTGATAAATTCTTTATTGCTATTCAAGACATGAAGACTATTGAGGCGGCGCAACATCTGGTCGGAAAGTTAGTGTATTTACCTTTGGAAATGTTGCCCAAGCTCAGCGGCAAGCAGTTCTATTTCCATGAGATTGTGGGCTTTACGGTGGTCGACACGGAGAAAGGCGAGCTGGGTCCCGTCGCCGAAGTGCTGGAATACCCCACGCAGGCCATCCTGCAGGTAATGAAAGACAAAAAAGAAATCCTTATCCCGATTTTGGACCAGGTCATCCAAAATGTAGACAGAGATAAGAAAATACTTACGATAACGGCTCCTGAAGGACTGATAGACATGTATTTGCAATGACCGATGCGCGCCCCTTTCATTTCAAGCATTTCAGCCTCTACCATCATCGCTCGACAATGAAGGTGGGCACCGATGCCATTTTGTTGGGACGCTGGACCGAGGTCAAGCCGACGGATGTTGTGCTGGATATTGGCACAGGATGCGGCTTGCTACCACTCATGCTCTTGCAGAAAGGTGTAGCGCAGGTGGATGCCGTGGACATTGACAAGGCTTCAATAGAGGAGGCAACGGTCAATTTCGAGGCCTCGAAGTGGCGCGATTATCTGAAGGCGTACTGTGTAGACATCGTTGATTTCCGAACGGATAAGAGATATGACCTCATTGTTTCCAACCCACCGTATTTCAACCGTTTTTCGAAATGCGACTCGGAGCGTAAGAGTCGTGCGCGGCACAACGATGCGGGACTATCGTATGCCACGATATGCCAAGAGGTTGGTCGTTTGATGCAGCCTGATGGTCGTTATGCATTGGTGTTGCCCGCTGATGTGTCAATGGAGTTTCTTGATACTGCGGAGCGTTACGGGCTTTATCTTCACAAGAGGATGACTATCGTGCCGATAGCGGGGAAGGAGCCCAACCGTGTCAATCTGGAACTGGGTTTTGGGAAATGCGATAGTGTTTTTGAGGAGACCTTTGTCATCCGCGATGCAGACAAGCGTTTCACGCCGCAATACAATGAGTTTCTGAAGGATTATTATTTAGGGTTGTAACAGCTGCTTCAACCTTCTATGTCATTCCTCGCAATGGATGTGCGATTTGGAATCTATAGAAGGTTGAACAGTGTAATGTTTCTGAAAACATAGATTCCAATCCCTGCAAGCCTCTGCAAGGAATGACATATTTCCAGAAACATTCCAAAACTATTGTCCCTTTTTCGAGGCTTCCTTGTTTGCCTTGGCGCGGTGTTCGTTGAAGAGATACACCACCCTCAGTGTGATGCTGTTGTTGTACTGGCGTTGCAGGGGCTGCACCCTTGAGTCGTCGGTTTTCAGGAGGGTTTCGTTGGTGTCTTTGTAGAACAGGCGTGTACGAATGGGCACCAGCGAGTATTGGTAGCGCAATTCAGCATGTATGCCTTCCCAAATGCGGACGCGGGCATCGGCGCAAATGCAGAAGTCGTTGCCTCGGTAGCTGTCGGAGTTGGCAATCACTTGTGGAACCAGTTCTTCGATGGCTGCGTCTTGCGGATAGCCTGCCGCGTAAAGCATTTTGGTCAAATCCTTGATGTTGGTCGCTTGGCTGACATCGGGAAGACCTTCCCTGTCCTCTCTCCAATGGATTTGTCCGTCTCCCAAACGGATGGACGAGGATTGTCCATTGATGTATTCTTGGAGTCCGACGATACGCCCGTATGACACGCCGACACCGAGGCTATAGCGGTCCTTGTCGGTCACATAGATCATCACCGGGATTTCGGCATAGTTGAGGTTCAGTTTATAACGACCCGAATACAGCCCAAGATGGGGGTTGATAGAATCACGTTTGTAGGCACCTTTTTGGTTGAAAAGCACCTCAAGGCCGACATCCAACCAGTTGGTGATGGGGATTAAGGCACCGGCACCGACATGCACGCCTGGCTTGCGGTAATGGTAGCATTCGTCGCCGTCCACTTGGCAGATGTTGCCGCCCAAGATCAGTTCGCCTTTGACGATTTGGGCATGGAGCAGGGCAGGAGCGGCCAATGTGAAGGCCAACAATAGGGTAACTATTCTGAATCTCTTCATTATTGTTCGATTTCTAGGATTAACTGATTTGTGGCGTTTTTATTGCAAAACCGGCTGCAAAAATACGAAATCATCATTGATTCAAAGTTTGTCCTAATACGCTATAGCGTTTTCCGTCCTTGATGATGACGATGTGTCCGTCTTCAATCACTTTTTGAACAGACGGCTCAGATTCTTCCTGATTGAGGTTTTCATCAATGCCAAAGTCCGTCTTCACGATAGTATCGGACCAAATGATTTCCGACTCGACGCCATTGAAATAAACCTCGCTGATGCCGAAACGGTAAGTGCCCGCATTAGCCTCATTCCAAGTCGAGTCGATATAAGATGTGCTGGTGACTTCATCTGCTAGCATTACGCTATTTCCCTCGCTGTCGGCACGATAAAGCCGATAGTGTGAAATAGGAGCTAGATGGCTCTTGATTTCATAAATGTAAATACTGGGATTCGCTGCATCGTGTTCGTCAACAATAAAAAACGCAGCATCCTTGCCATGGTATTTCCCGATGCAAGCTCCTACTATGGAATGAAGGCTCAATAAACTTAGCAGATTCTCGTTGAAACTGTTGTTGGAGATTTCATAATGGTAAATGCCATTACCAATTAACAACAAGTGTGGGTTCCCATCTTCTGCAATAAGACTCCCAAATCCACTGATAAAATATGAAATCATCGAGGGTATTGCTAAGGTACACAACTTTTGGCCTTGACGATCCACGAGTGTTAAATTCCTGCCTTGAATAAAATCCATGAGCCAAAAACCGTCATGATACGCGTCATAGGCACAATAGCCAAACTGATTGTTTGTGTTTTCATAGGTGCTGTCAATAAGCGTCTTGTTGTCAAAATCATAACGATACAGGTAATATATATTGTAAAAAGCAGCGTTTTTGCTGCAGTAAAAATAGGTTCCGTCACTGGTCAGTCCGTCAGGTCTGGCACCTTCGATATTAAAGGATTCCATTAATTCGCCGTCCATGGTATATTTCTTAAAGGTGTTTGGACAATCCGAGTGGCAAGCAGTATAGATGTACTCGCCATTAGTCGTTATATAGTTTTCCTCATCGATTTCAAATTGTTTCGCAAGGTTCAATTGAAAGATACTGTCATAGTTCCATGACAGACCGACATACTGACTGTTCACATCATTCGTGTCGGGAGCATGATATGCTGCGATTTCTTTTATAGGCATAAAGGAAAAAACGGCTTCGATGTCGTCAATGACATCATTGACCAGAAACGAGTATGACGAGTCATAGGATACAATTTTTCCATTTTTCTTCCAATGGCAGAACCTGCTGTTTTCAGTTGAAACCGCAGTAAGCGTGCATTGTTCACCAATATGATATTCTCCAGTTCCTTCTATGGTGCCGGCTGTAGGAGGATAAGCCGTAGCCTCAATAATCCATGGTTCATATTCGGGGTTGATGTCGAGGATGGCAAAGTTGCTTTCGTTAAAGCTATATCCGATAGGATTCAGATGTCCCAAGGCGAAATAGCCGTTGGCGCGGCCCCATCCCCAATTGAAGTGCAGCAAGTCGTTGCCATCGTAGCCGTCACACACGAAGGCATGGCTACCTTGGCTGCCTTTACCTCCGTAAAACACGGGTCGCTGTAAGTTAAGGCAGCTTTTCAACATCGAAATCCATTCCTCATCATTGAAGTCACTGCGTTTTTCGAAATGGAGTCGCCTTGAGTAATTGAAATAGCGGACCAGCGCGTCAGGGACATCGCCAGAATCGGCTCCAGAACCGTTGGTGGTGTATTTCATGTTTACCGAAACTCCACAATGGAAAAGCAGTGTCGCTACAGCCTCAATTTCAGCGTCGCTGGAGTTGTCGGTCAGCGAATCGGGCATGTGGTCCCAGTCGTAGATGGTGTTGCCGAAATCAGCGGAAAGCGTGTGGCCTGCATTGTTGTAAGAGTGCGAGCCCCATCCGGTTTCGGGATATCTCCAATAATGCATGATTTGACCCATGGCCACGGCTATGCAACCTGCTTCGGCATGGCCACACGGGACTTTTGAAAAGGTAGGGCAGAGGTCGTTGTAAAGGCATCCCTGCTCCCACATTTCGGTTAGCAAGGGCTCGACGGCTGAGGCAGTCTTGCTTTCGTTGAGCCGACCAGTGTTCTTCACAAGTTCCCATTGCCTTGCCGTGAGTTCATCCGCTTCGATATGGTTTTCGATGCCGTATTGTATCCTTGCCACGAAGTCCTGCAAATAGGCCTCCATTTGTTCGGGAATGTCGTTCGGGTCGAAAAGGCCTTCATGGGAATAGCCAATGATGGGTGTCTCGCAGTCGTCGGCCGAAACGATGACGAAGCCGTCTTCGGTGTTGAAGACATAGAATGCGGCAGCGTTCTTGTCTGTTCGATAAGTGGAGACTAGTTGTGCGTCGCTGGCTCCCATGAACTTGACAGCGACGGATTGCGCTGTTTGCAGGTCGACGGGGCGGGCAGTTAAGGTGTGATGCAACCCAAAAACAACAATGATAAGAGAAAGAATAGTAGTCATTTTATTCATCTTCAATGGTGTTTCGGGTGCAAAAATAGGTGCTTTATTTTAAAAAAGCAAGTGTTTATGCAAAATAGATGATTTACTTCTCGCCTCCATGAAACTAGAAACAGTCCAAAGAGCAAACAATGGTTCGATTTGGATGTTTTTTGAGTCTCATGATTATTGTCCGCTCAAATCTTGGTATCGACGGCGGGCAGTGAGGTAGGTAATCTGTCGGTCGGTGATGGCGTTTTTGGCTTGCAATAGTAATGCATGAGCCTCAAGCACATCGGTGATGGTGTTCATGCCGGCGCGGTAGTTGAGTTCTGCGAGGCGGTAGTTTTCTTTGGCCATGTCCAAGGCGGCCTTGTCGGATTGCATCAAGGCATCGGCTTCCACCTTCTGGTTATATGCCTGTTTCAACTGCAAGCTCATCTTCTCTGTAAGGTCTTTTTGCATCAACTCCGCTTCGCGGATGACGATGTCGTGCTCTTTCAGCTTGTGCGCGGTCTCCCACCATTGCGTCAAGGGAATCGACACTTGGGCAAGGGCAATGGCGTTGAATTTGTACTTTCTCACGAGATTACCATAAACCGCACTGCCGCCGATGCCGACTTGAGGCAAGGCTTCCCCTAAAGTCAGTTTTTTGCGAAGATTCTCTGCATCTACTTGGAGTTGAAGCAGTTGGTGCTCTGGACGGATGAAATTTTCCTGAACCGTAGCAACGGGAGTGCTCATTGTTGAAAAACTAGCCGTATCTAAGGTCAGACCCGCTTCGGGGTATTCAATGCCGATTTGCTGGCAAAGCAGTTGTGAAGCCAAAACAATGCCATTGCCGAGTTGCATCTGTTTGGCTTTCAACTCATTTTGCTTCAAGGCAAGGCGAAGTTTGTCGCTTTTGGTGATAAGCCCTGCTTTCAGTGCAACATCTACGATGTGTTCGAGGCTGTCGGTGAGTGCCAAGGCTGACTCCACGGTGCGGACCTTGTCCTGCAAGCCCGCTACAAGGTAATAGGACGATTCGATGTTTTCGAGCATGTCGCGTTCCGATACTTCGGCTTTCAGACGGGCAGCCTCAATACCGAGGTTGGCCAACTGGTTGCCGTTCTTGATGCGTCCACCCGCATAAACGGGCACCATGGCCGTGGCATTCACGCTATGGCCTTTCTTCATCAGGTTGATCTCGGTCGGCAGTCCTATATTGGCACCTTCAGGGTCGTTCAATGTAGTGATGAGCGCTGAAAGGAAAGCCCCCAAATCATCATCCTGAATGTCGTTGATACCGTATTCAATAATGGGTCTGGCGGCAAAATAGGCCAAATATGAAATCGACACCTGTGGAAAATACTTGGTGAACACCTGTGCTTTGACCTGTTGCGCTTTTTCGATTTCCAACTGGTTGGTCTGCAACTGCACATTGTTGGCTTTGGCTAAGGCAAAGCAAGAGTCGAGCGTCAGTACAGAAGTTTGAGCATTGACGCTGATGCAAAGCACGGCAAAGATTATGGATAAGATATGTCTTTTTTTCATGGCTGTGTGTTGTTTTCTTCGTTTTTGTTTTTTTCCTCGTTGCGCTTGTCGCGTTCGTCGAGGCGGTCGAGGAAGCGTTGGTTGGCTTTCTTCAAGCGTTTCTGGTCGCGTTCGCCCGCATCAAAGGCCAGGCAATAGGCTACGGGCAGCACGGTGACAACCAAGGGGAAGGTGAAGATGGTGCCGAAGCAGATGACCACGCCCATGGGCTCCCAAAGCAGGGTCTTGGCTAAAATCATCGGGATGACACCCAAGGCCGTGGTGGCCGAGGTGAGGAAGATAGGCCTCATGCGGCGCAGTCCAGCTTCGTAGGCGGCATCGTGCACGGCGATTTTCTCTTTTGCCCGTAATTCGCCTGCATAGTCGTACATGATGATGGCATTGCGTACGATGATGCCGATGAGCGAGATGACACCCAGCATGGCGGTAATCGACAGGTCGAGGCCAAACAGCCACAGGCCGAACATGGCACCAAAGACACAGATCAGCGAGACAGAAATCGAGAGGAAGGAAATGCCGATGCGCTTGTAGTGGATAATCAAGACAATGAACATAACCACTACGGCCGCCAAGATGGACATGAGCAGTGAAGGCATGGTCTCTTTGGTGAGCAACATGGATCCGCCTTCTTCGATGACCACATCTTCAGGTATGTTGAGTGTGTTGAGATATTCTTGTGTCTTCTTGTATTGCGCCAATTGTCCGCATCCAGGCATGACATCAGCCATCACGGTGATGCAGCGGCGGCCATTGCGGTGGGTCAGGTTGTCGTGTTGGAAACGGGGATGGATATCGGCCACTTGACGCAAAGGCACCCAAACACCAGGAAGTGAGGTGGGTACCAGCATGTTGCCGATTCCCTCATAGTCGATGTCATGCAGGCCTTCGGTGTAGATGGTCGTGGGCAGGTTGTAGCCGTTTTCCCACATGGAGACCATCTTGTTGCCCGAAAGGGCGCTTGAGAGGTAGACCGAAAGCACGGCTTGCGTCACGCCAAGGCGGTTGGCCTCGTCGATGTTCAGGTCCACTTCCACGATTTCTTCGGTGTCGTCGTAGTCGGAATGGACGAAAAACAGGTCGGGATTTTGTTTCAAGCAGGCAACGAGTGAGTCCTTGATGGGCTCAAGTTTGTCGTAGCTGTCGCCCATGAGATAGTATTCCACGGGCGCATTCACCACTTGATAGTCCATCTGCTTGAAACGGATCTGTGCGGAGGGGAAATGGTTCTCGTATTTCTGCGAGTACTCTTTCATCATCTCTTTGGTGGCTTTCTCCGATTCGGTGATGACAATGAATTGGGAATAGGCCGTGGTGGGCATGGGCTCGGGAGCATAAGTTATGTGGAAACGCGGCGATGCCATGCCGAGGAATGTGGTGACGGATTTCACGCGCTTGTCGGCCAATAGGATTTTCGTTAGTGAGTCGGACACTTTGGCGGTTTCATCAAGCGAACTGCCGGCAGCAAGATGTACCTCAACTGCAAAGCTGTCGCGCTCGGCTTTGGGCAGCATCTGGATGTTGATGCGAGTGAGGAAAAACACGCCGATGGCCACGGATATGACAGATACGATGATGGTGCCCCATTTGTGACGGAAACAGAGGTCGAGGAGTTTTTTGTAGGATTTTTGAAGTGCGTCGAAGAACTTGGCTTGGATTTTCTCCAACTTCGAGCGTTTGTTGGGATTCGAAGGCCCGATGATTCTAGCCGAAAGGTAGGGAATCACCCAGATGGCATAGAGGAAACTGCACGACAAGGTGATGAAAATTGCCCAGGGGAACATCCCGATGAAATCACCCATGTTGGTGCCTTTCATCAAGGACAACATGGGGAAGAACATGAAGGAGATGGAGCAGGTGGCGATGAGCATAGAAGTCATCAGGCTCTTGGTGGAGACGGCGGCGGAATACCAACGGGAACGCCCCGAATTGAGCATGTCGGTATAACCGTCAATGACCACAACTGAGTCGTCTACAATCATGCCAAGCACAACGATGAGTGCCGCCAAGGTGACGGTGTTCAATTCGATGCCTAACAGGTACATGATGGCCCACGCGGCCGCGATGCAGACAGGCACCGAAGTCGAAGAGACCAAGGCGGTACGCAAGGGGAAGAGGAAGAGCATCACCAAAATAACGATGATGACAGCCTCGATGAGGTCTTTCAGGAAGGAGCGCACCGACTTGTTGACTACCACGGGCTGGTCGGTGATGCGGTGCACTTTGATGTCGGGTGGCGCCGTGGCAAGGAAGGTCTCGATCTCTTTGTTGACTTCATCGCCGAAGGCCACTACATTGTGTCCAGGTCGCATCTCCATGGAGAAGATGAGGCATTGGTTGCCGTCGACGATGCTGTCGGAGTATTGGATGTATTGTGACGACTCTTGGTAGCGGCGTTCGAGACGGGCCACATCGCGCAGGCGGATAATCTGCCCAGTGACGGGGTCGGAGAAGACAATCAGTTCCGAGAGTTCGTAGATGTCGCTGTATGGGACATTCACATGGATGACCGCAGAGCCGTCAGCGTTATCGGCCTTGCCTGTGATGGTTCGGAGACTGTGGGCGGCCAATTCTGCCGTAATCATAGAGGGCGACACTGCATATTGGGTCATGCGCGTGGGGTCCATGTAGATGGCGATTTCTTCCTTTTGCTCGCCCACAATTTTGATGTTGCCCATGGTCTCAATGTTGCGCAGGCGTTCCGAGAGGCGGTCGGCGAAGTCGCGCAGCTCGCGAGGTGAGCGTTGGTCGCTCTCAATGGCAAGGAGCAGGGAAGAAGCGTTGCCAAAATCATCAATGACTGTAGTGGCTAACACACCTTGTGGCAGGTCAGTTCTTTGGAAAAGGACAAGTCCTTGGCGGATGCGTGACCAGGTCATCTTGGGGTCTTTGGTGTCGTTGACCAACGAGACGAAGACAAGCAGCACACCGTCCTTGGATTGTGAATAGGTCTTTTGCTTGTCCACATCGCTGAAGGTGAACAAGTATTGCTCGACGGGTTTGGCCACACGTTGTTCGATTTCATCGGCAGTGGCACCAGGATAGACGACAGCCACCACACCGATGCGGATGGTCACATCGGGGAACTCGTTTTTCTTGAGTTTGGGCAAGGAGATAAAGCCAAACACGACAATGATGGCCATGAAGAAGAACACGAGTTTATAGTTCCTCATCGCTCCTTCTATTATATTTCTTTTTTGAGCCATAGTTTATCAGATTTGTGACTTTTATTCTTAGCTATCAGCCATCAGCAGTCAGCCATCAGCTCACTTGTATAGTGGCTGAAAGCTGATAGCTGAAGGCTGACGGCCAAATTGTTCTTACACAACAATAGATTTTTCATTTACAATACATTAAAACGAAACTTTGGCTCCGTTGTAAAGTTTTTGGTAGCCCACCGTGATGATGGTGTCGCCGCTTTCGAGGCCGCTTTCGACCACCACACCGTTCTTCACAAAGCCTCCCACCTTGATGTTGCGGCGGTAAGCCTTGCCGTTTTTGACGGTCCAAACATCGGCTCCTTCAGGCATGGTCAGAACACATGAAGAAGGAACCACGATGCCCGATGCTTCTGAGAGTGAAAGCTTGATTTTGGCTACCATTCCGGGAAGAATGTCCTTATTCTCGACGGGCACTTTGGCTTTGATGGTATAGGTGTGTCCCATGGGGTTGGAGACAAACGACTTGTCGATGATTTCAAGGGTCTTGGACAAGTTGTTCAAGCCTGGGAAACTGGCTTCAGCCTTGTCGCCTATCTGGATAATGCCGATTTCTTTTTCTGGGACGGAAAACTCAACAATCATCTTGTTCATGTCAATGATGCGGCAGAATGGGGTGGTGGGGAGCATGTTTTCACCCGTAGTATGCTTGTCCATGCTGATGAAGCCTTCTTGTGGTGCAATCAAAGTGCATTCATTCAGGTGCTTGCGGGCGGTTATTTCGGTTTGTCTGGCTTTTTCGAGGTCGGTTTCCATCTGTACCCATCGCACATCCGGGATACCACCTTCATCGTGCACTTGCTTCAGGCGGTTATAGCCATCCTCAGCTTGGTTGAGGGTGGCCAGGGCGGCATCGTGGATGCTTTTGGCTGAAGTTGCGTCGACGCGGGCAATGACAGTACCTTTTTTGACATGTTGCCCATTTTTGACATAGATACCTGTCAATTTGCCGCCCAAAGGAAACGAAAGTGGAAGTTCCATCTCGCTCTTGGTTGTTCCTACATAATTGCGTAAACTGTTGTCATCAGTTTGCGAGATGACACTAATCTCGACGGGAAGAATGGGGTTGAAAGCTTGTTTTTGTGCTTTCTTATTGCCACATCCAATCAATAGTAATGCGGATAAAGCAGTGATTAGTAAAGTTTTGTATTTCATATACTTGTTATATTATGTTTCAAAAAAGTGATTACAATTTCATCGTCAAACTGATACGGTTTCTGTTTACATCCACCTCCAAGACCTTGACACGGACCTTCTGGTTAAGGTGTACCACTTCGTTCGGGTCTTTGATGTAATGGTCGGCCATCTGGCTGATGTGGACAAGGCCGTCTTGATGCACGCCGATGTCGACAAAGGCACCGAAAGCGGTGATGTTGGTCACGATGCCGTTGAGGGTCATGCCCGCACGCAAATCCTTGACTTCTCGGATGTTCTTGTCAAACTCGAAGGCCTCGAAGGTCTTGCGTGGGTCGCGACCAGGTTTGTCTAACTCGGTGAGAATGTCGTTGATGGTTTCCAAACCAAAGTCGTTTTCCACAAACTCTTCTGGCTTGATTTTCGCGATGAGTTCCTTGTTGCCGATAAGGTCTTTCACCTTCACATTCAGTTTTTTGGCCATCTTCTCCACGATGTGGTAGCTCTCAGGGTGGACGGCACTTTGGTCCAGCGGATTGTCGCCGTTATGGATGCGCAGGAAGCCGGCGCATTGCTCGAAAGCCTTGTCGCCGAGGCGCGGCACCTCTTTGAGTTGTTTGCGACTCTTGAAGCCGCCTTGTTCCTCACGATATTGGATGATGTTGGAGGCCAAGGCAGGACCGACGCCGCTGACATACGACAGCAGCTGTTGGCTGGCGGTGTTGAGCTCCACGCCGACGGCGTTCACGCAACTCTCCACGGTCTGGTCGAGGCTCTCGCCGAGTTTCTTCTGGTCAACATCGTGCTGGTACTGCCCCACGCCGATGCTCTTCGGGTCGATCTTCACCAACTCGGCCAGCGGGTCCATCAGTCGGCGACCGATGCTGACCGCACCGCGCACAGTGATGTCGTAGTCGGGGAATTCGTCGCGGGCAATCTTGGAGGCGGAATAGACCGATGCGCCGCTTTCGCTCACCATCACGGCCATCAGGTCGCGGTCGAAGTTGATGCTGCGGATGAAGTCCTCGGTCTCGCGTCCTGCCGTGCCGTTGCCGATGGCGATGACCTTGATGCGGTAGGCGTCCACCAGACTCTTGATTTTGCGCATGGCACCCACCGTGTCCGACTTGGGCGGGTGAGGATAGATGGTTTCGTTGTGGAGTAATGCGCCTGTTTCGCTCAAGACCACCACCTTGCAACCTGTGCGAAAGCCTGGGTCGATGGCGAGGACGCGCTTTTGGCCCATAGGGGCGGCGAGGAGCAGTTGTTTGAGGTTCTCGGCGAAGACACGGATGGCGGTCTCGTCGGCCTTTTCCTTATAATAATTGCGGATCTCGGTCTCGATGCTTGGCTCAAGGAGGCGTTTCCACGAGTCGGCGATGGCCTCGCGTACGAGTTCCGACGATTCGTTGTCGTTTTTCAGGAAGATGCTTTCCAATGAGTTCAGCACGAAGTCATCATCCACTTTGATTTTCAGCTTCACCATGCCTTCTTCCTCGGCACGGAACAGGGCGAGGAGGCGATGCGAGGGCGCTTCGGAAATTGGCTCGCGGAAGTCGAAATATTGTTGGTAGGTCTTGCCTTCCTCTTCCTTGCCTTTGATCACGGCAGAGCTGATGTCGCCCTGCATATGGAAGATCTTGCGGATGCGGTTGCGTCCATTGATATTTTCCGAAACCCACTCGGCCATGATATCCTTGGCACCTTGCAGGGCTTCCTCGATGTCGTTGACGCCCTTGCCCGTGTTGACATAGCGTGCAGCGAGGCGATCCACCATGTCTACATTCTGCGCCATGATTTGTGCGGCCAGAGGCTCCAAACCCTTATCGCGGGCGATGGCGGCGCGGGTGCGGCGTTTGGGCTTGTAGGGGAGATAAAGGTCTTCCACCTCTTGCAAGGTCTTGGCGTTCAGTATCTTTTGTTCCAGTTCGGGCGTAAGTTTCTCCTGCTCACGGATGGAGGCGATGACGCTTTCCTTACGCTTTTGGAGTTCAACGAGTTGTTCCAAACGTTTCTGCACGGCGGCCACGTTCTCTTCGTTCATCGTGCCTGTCATTTCCTTGCGGTAGCGGGCGATGAAGGGGATAGTGGCGCCTTCGTCGAAGAGGCGTATGACATTGGCCACATGGTGCGCGGCCAGATTGAGTTCCTGCGCGATTTGCGGGGCGAAATCGATGTTTTGCATAGGTCGAAAAATTAAAGAGACAAAAGTACGGTTTTCTTTGCAAACATAGGCCAGTTTTTACATTTCCATATTGGAATGT
The DNA here is from genome assembly GCA_017428285.1 of Bacteroidales bacterium. Next base: position 19,510 of record JAFRRE010000001.1, read on the forward strand.
TGATTTTCAGCCATCGACGGCGTGGAGTTAGGCCGAGGCAACAAGATTCCGCTTTGGCTATTTGGTTTTTTGTATTTGGGAAGCGTCCGGAAATTCCTTTTTGTGCCGTTTGTTACGGGTTATTTATTAATAGGTTGGCAGGTCTTGCAACTTATTGATTTCATGAAAGTTTAATTCTTTACAAATTTGTAAATTACAAATAATTAAATTTTGCTGCAAAAAAAGGGAATCTTCAAGTATGTCTTGATGATTTTGTGTTTTTGTTCGTAAAAAACAATATTCCAAGATTCTTTTCGGTTTTATCGCTATTCCAGCACCATCGTCCCAACGCGGTTGTCTGTCGTCAGATAGCAGGCCACATCGGGGAGAACCAGCTGCATCCCGACAAGTGCCTCTTCAGGAAGGGTTATTTCGGTGTCCGTAAAGTCCTTTTGGCCTTTTCGCCAAACGAGGTGATGGCGTTTGCTTCTTTGGTTGTCCACAATGTCATCGTAAATCACGCCGAGCGTTTCCCCGTCGAAAGCCCAATCCACAAGCAGGGCATCTTGAGTCATTTGAATGTTGAAACCGCCGTGGTCAATCACTTTGGTGTTGTATCGGAAAGGCAAATTGAAAACGGTATCTTTTTGTATGTCAAGAAGATATTCTGTGAACGCAAGGTTGAGCATGCCATCTTTCAGTTTGGGCTTGTACCACAGCAAATCCTTTTGCTCAAACTCGGGATAGTGAATCGGACGCTCGTCTTTCAATGTGAGAATGCCATCCTGCACTTCGCATTTGGCTTGGGTGTAGATGCTTTGTCTCTCTTGGTCGAACTTTTGCGAAACGACATATACATCTTGTAAAAACGGAAGGCTGTTACCGCTGTTGTTGGAATGGCCGAACATCATGGTGGCGACCTCGTTTTGCCTTCCGTCAAAAATCACTTTGAAGTCCTGCGTTGTGTCGTAAAGCGGATAGGAAAGCACTTGATAAGGGGATCGCAGACTGACTTGTCCGTCTTCCATGCTGGGGCAAGAAACCGTGAAGCCAATCCAAATCTCTTTCCCGTTGATGAAGACGTCTTCCACCGAGCTGCGATAATACCCAAAGCTCTTGATGGATTGTATCAATGCGGAGTCCAGTTGCCTCAATTCGGGGAAGACATCGGCGGAGTCGACAAGGTTGCCGTCGATTTCGCGTATCATTTTTCCGTCGGTATTGAATATTTGGCAAAGGTTCATCGGGCTGTTGGTCAGGACGTAGTAGTTGCCTTGAGTGGAAAATTTGATGCCATCGTTGTTGTAATCGGTCTGTAGGGCCGTGGGCTCCTTTTGCATCAAGGCTTCTCCTTTGGTTTTGATGGCGCTGAGACGGTCTTGGGTCGGCTTGTCGAGCCTGAATTGGAACACCATGATCTCGTTGCCTTTTTTGTCCATCAGATGGCCTTCGGAAACGGTGGGGATGGTGTTCAGCTTGGCGTATTTTTCCTTGTCGGAAACGATTTTGAAGCCTTCGTTCCCTTTGACGTATTCGAGCGCATTGGTTTTGAGGAACTGCTCGATGGTTTTTTCATTCAAGCCGTTGAACACGATTTCCACATCGGCCACTTCCGAAAGGTCGCGCATGGTGATTTGTCCAGACACACAACGGAAGCAGTCGGTTTCTTTCATTTTCACTTTGAGCAGGTATGGTTTTTCTGTTTTTGTCGTCTCTTGTTGGCCGTAGGACGCCAAAACCAACATAACGAGGGCCGCGAAAAATAAAAAGAGCTTTTTCATAGTTGATTTATTTGAAGATTGGTTGCAAAAATATGGTTTTTTTTAATATGAAACTAATAATTTAGTTTTTTATTATTTGAAATGGAGATTTCAACGAAGATAATTGTTTCATCATTTGTTTTGTGATGTTTGATTTTTCGCTAACTTTGCGGCAAAATCAAGGAATTATGACCCAGCACAACAAAATACAGCTTTTCGAGGAGAAGAAAGTCCGCGCCCTTTGGGACGACGAGGCAGAGAAATGGTATTTTTCCATCGTTGATGTGGTTGCCGTATTGACGGAAAGCCCTAATCCTCGCAACTATTGGAAAGTATTGAAACACAGATTGATAAAAGAAGGGAATGAGTCGGTTACAAATTGTAACCAACTGAAAATGTTGTCTTCTGATGGCAAGAAATACAAAACCGATGTCGCTGATACAGAGCAACTATTCCGCCTGATTCAATCCATTCCATCGCCCAAGGCAGAGCCTTTCAAGCAATGGATGGCGCAGGTTGCTTAAATTAATTCAAAAACAACTCGAAAACCCATATAGCAATGATTAAAAACATCATCTTCGACTACGGCGGCGTGCTCCTCGACTGGAACCCGCATTACCTTTATGACCCTTATTTCGGCGACGTTGACAAGGCCGAATGGTTCCTCACGAACATCTGCACCTACGAATGGAATGCCCAACACGACAACGGTCGTCCCGTTGCAGAAGGCACGGCTGAACTCATCGCCGAGCATCCCGAGTGGAAGAAGGAAATCGAATTGTATTACGGCGAGTTCATGAAGATGATGGGCGGACAGATACCTGGCATGGAGGAATTGGTCAAGGAACTGAAGGACAAAGGTTTCCGTGTGTTTGGGCTGTCCAACTGGTCGGAGGAGACTTTTGCCTTGGTGCGGCCGGTCTATCCCGTCCTCAGCCTCATGGAAGACATGGTGATTTCAGGCATCGAGCGAGTGATGAAGCCCGACCCGAGGATTTTCCAACTTGCCTTGCAACGCTTCGGCATCAAGGCAGAGGAAACGGTTTTCATTGATGACAACCCGAATAATGTTGCCGCCGCGAATGCTATGGGCATCACGGGGATATTGTTTGAGGGAAAAGAAAATTTGGAAGAAAAACTACTAATGCTAATTCACCATCGCGGCGCATCTGTCAATGATGGCATTGGCTAAACGGAAGCCACCATCACTCACGTCTTTCGATTGGTTGCCATCATAATTCATCGACAAATGCATTGTGTCGTAACCGTCATTGACCAA
>JAFRRE010000193.1 GCA_017428285.1 Bacteroidales bacterium
CTACTAATGCTAATTCACCATCGCGGCGCATCTGTCAATGATGGCATTGGCTAAACGGAAGCCACCATCACTCACGTCTTTCGATTGGTTGCCATCATAATTCATCGACAAATGCATTGTGTCGTAACCGTCATTGACCAACGCAAGCAATTTGCGGTCGCGTTTGCCAACAGCCTCTTTGTAGTCGCGAATATCGGCGCGAGTACGGCGATCCTCCCTCACATGGAATACCGCATCAAGTGCCATGAGCACACCAAGCCATAGGTAGTTTCCAGCGGCGCGAACATATTTTTCGTCATCGTAACGGTTCAGTTCAGCGTTGAACTCACCTTTTTCCTGAAGTGTTTCTTTGGCATTTTCCACATAGCGTCTAGCTTCTTCTATAGGATCTTTCCGTTTCATAGTGTTTTCCTTTCTATTTCTTTTTTCGCCGCAAAGATAATCACAATTTCTGTGCCAGCGGCAATATTTCTGTGTTTCAATGCTTTTTTATGTCATTTTTTCCCCATTAATACAAGTGTAAAATTACAACTTTTTTCCACTATTTCAATACCAATTTTGCAACTTTTTTCCAAATCCCCGATGAATGTGTTGCTTTTATCACATTTTTATTCGTAATTTTGCAAAAAATCATCAGCATTATGCGTTTCCTAGAATATCTTTTTTTTAAGTATTACAACTGGCAAGTAAAAGTAGGAAATGGCGACATGCCTACTTTTATGGCTGTTCTTTTCATTACTTTTTGCTCATTCTTTTACTTTCTCAATATTGTAATGTCATTTGATTACTTTTTATTTGGCGACAATACGACTACTTTGTCAAAATGGTATTTTATTGCATTTACCATTATTCTGTTGATTTTAGAATTCTTTTTGTTTGTGTATAAAGGCAGAGACAAAATGATAATGGAAACACATAGGGAGGAATGGACGGGAAAGAAGAATTTGGGAGCAATACTTTTTCCGGCAATTGCTTTTGTTTGGTTTAATGTGAATTGGATTGTCAAAATGCTGATGAATCGAGGGGCTTTATATGATTTTGAAAACAGATTTTTGAAAGATTTGGCTTCGCCGAATGCAAAGCATTTCTACATGAAGTGTATCCCATAAAACAAAGAATATGAAAATCCTCTCAGTCAATCAAATCCGCGAAGCGGACAAATACACCATCGAAAACGAACCCATCGAGTCCGTCGACTTGATGGAACGCGCCGCTACGAGAGTCTTTGAATGGCTCTATCGCCGCACGCCGCGCGATAAGACCATCAAGATCTTCTGCGGCATGGGCAACAACGGCGGCGACGGCCTCGTGGTGGCCCGACTGCTCAATGAGCAGGAGATTGTCCCGCAGGTGTTTATGGTGCGCTACAGCGACCGCATGAGCCACGACTGCGAGGTGAACTACTACCGCCTCGTGAACGAGACCAAGGTGCCGATGTTCGACATCCTCTCCGAGGACGACTTCCCGAAAGTCGATGCCAACGATGTGGTGGTTGATGCCATCTTTGGCTCTGGTCTCAACCGTTCGCCGCAGGGCATGACCGCCGACCTGATTGCCTACCTCAACCAAAGCAAGGCCATTCGCGTGGCCATCGACATCCCTTCGGGCCTCTTCGCCGACCAGCCCAGTGCCTTGGGCTTCATCTTCAAGGCCGACTATACGCTGACCTTCCAAAACCCCAAGTTGCCTTTCCTGCTGCCCGAAAACGACCCGTATGTAGGTCGCTTCGAGGTGTTGGACATCGGTCTGCACCCGCGCTATTTGGAAGAGGTAGAGACCAACAACCTGCTGACCGTCAAGGCGATGGTAAAACCGATACTGCACAACCGCACGAAATATTCCCACAAAGGCACCTACGGACACGCTTTGTTCATCGCTGGCTCTGAAGGCAAGACGGGCGCGGCTTTATTAGGCGCGAAAGCCTGTCTGCGCACGGGTGTCGGCCTGTTGAGCGTACACCTGCCCAAGGTGGCACAACTGCCTTTGCAGACCGCCATCCCTGAAGCGATGATTGATGGCGACGACTCAGAAACTTGTTTCTCGACATTTGGACATCTGGATACTTTTACCGCTGTGGGCGTAGGCCCTGGCTTGGGCAAGGCCGACGACACCGTCCGCGCCTTGAAACGGCTGATCCAGGAAGTGCAAGTGCCGCTCGTCATGGATGCCGACGCCTTGAACATCCTTTCCGACAACCCGACTTGGTTGCCGTTCTTGCCTGCTAAAACGATACTGACGCCGCATCCGAAAGAGTTTGAACGCTTGGTGGGGAAGACCTCGACTTCGTTTGATCGCCTTGAGAAACAAAGGGAACTGGCCACTAAATACAACCTCGTTGTCATCGTGAAAGGCGCACACACCACCGTCGCGATGCCCAACGGTACCATCTTCTTCAACACCACGGGCAATCCTGGCATGGCCACGGCGGGCAGCGGTGATGTGCTGACGGGCATCATCCTCTCGCTCTTGGCACAACGCTATTCACCTGAGGAAGCCGCCGTGTTGGGCGTCTATCTACACGGCCTCGCTGGCGACCTCGCCGCCGACGAGATAGGGCAGGAGGCTTTGATTGCTTCTGACATCACGGAGCATCTGGGAAAGGCATACGCTGCGCTTCACGCGAAGTGATTTTTTTCCACGCAGAATCCGCTGAATTCGCAGAACCAGCTGGACGCGATTGTTTCACGCAGAATGCGCAGAACTCGCTGAACCTACCGGACGCAAATTTAGCGTCACTTTGCGCTTCATATAGTTCAGCGGATTCTGCGTGCGAAAACACAAGTCGCTTTGCGCTTTATATCATTATGCGAATTCTGCGTGAGATTATTTCCTATCTTTGCCGCATGATTAAAACGAGCATCACCAACCGCGAAATCTGGCGCATAGCGTACCCAATTATGCTGGGTAACTTGGCGCAGACTATCATCACCTTTACCGATACTGCTTTCCTTGGCCATCTCGGCACCATCGAGCTGAGTGCCTCCATGATGGCGGGCTTGTATTACTTCGTCTTCACCACCCTGGCGATGGGTTTTGCCGTGGGCATACAGATCTTCATCGCGCGGCGTTATGGCGAGGGCAACTTCAGCAAGATTGGCGTGGTGTTTCAGCATGGGGCCTTGTTTGTGCTGGGGTTGGGGCTTTTGCTGTTCAGCATCCTGTTCTTCTTCAGCCATAGGCTGTTGCATGTCATCATCGAGTCGGAAAACATCTATGGAGCGGCTAATGAATACTTGAGATTCAGGCAGTTCGGCATCATGTTCGTTGTGTTCAACTTCCTGTTCCGCTCCTTCTATGTCGGCATCAGCAGCACCCAAGTCATCACCTTCTCGACCATCATCATGGCGGTGGTCAACATTTTCTTCGACTGGGCTTTGATCTTCGGCCATGTGGGTTTGCCAGAGATGGGCATCGGCGGCGCGGCTTTGGCTTCGCTGTTGGCTGAAATCACGGCGTTTTTCTTCTTCTGGATTTACACCTACATCAAGATACCGCATGAGGAATACGGCATGTTCCGTTGGCACAAGTGGCAGCCTGCCTTGATGGGCGACATCCTCAAGGTGGCCTTCCCGAGCATGATACAGCGTCTGTTTTCGTTTGGCGCTTGGTTCATTTTCTTCGTCATGATTGAGAAGATGGGTGAGACCGCCATCGGGGTGTCGTCGGTGGTCCGGAGCACTTATATGATTCTCATCATCCCGGGCATCGCCTTTGCCTCTACTGCTAACACCTTGACGAGCCGTATCATCGGCGAGGGCAAGAGCAACGAGGTGATGTCGACCATTTGGAAAGTAGTGAAGAACAGCTTTTTGTGTGGTGTGGTTTTGGTTGCCGTGGTGGCTGCCATCCCGCAACTTGTTCTTCAAATTTACACGGATGACATTGCTTTGGCGCAGGCGGCCATCCCTTCGGTCTATGTGATTTGTGTCGCCACGCTGCTGGGTGCTTTCTCCATGACCTTCTTCGAGGCTGTTTCGGGCACGGGCAACACCACGGCTGCCATGGCTTTGGAGTTTGGCATCCTCATCATCTACATCATCTATGTCTTCCTGATGTCGAAGACCTCCACCATTGCAGGCGTTTGGACTGCCGAGTGGGTCTACAACATCTCCATCGGCTTGATTTCGCTGGTTTACATTTGGAAGGCGGACTGGGGGAGGAAGCGGATTTGAGGTTACGGAGGTTGAAACCTCCGATGTGGTGAGGTTGCACGGACACTTTTAGACGGAGGTTGAAACCTCCGATGGGATAGGGCGTACCGCTGTTTTTTTTTGCGGAGGTTGAAACCTCCGATGTGGTAGGGGCGTCCCTTCGGGACTTTGCTTAATGTGAAATAGTGCGGTTTTTAGCTTGTTTATGTATCTTTGCAAAATCTAATCACTTTTAATTACACTATTATGCGACAAAAACTAGTAGTCTTCACCGGCGCAGGCATCAGCGCCGAAAGCGGAATCCCTACATTTCGGGATGCCAATGGAATGTGGGGGAAATATGATGCAATGAAGTTAGCCAGCGTTGAGGGCTTTGAGGAAAATCCTCAGGCAGTGCTCGATTTCTACAATGCTCGTCGGAAAAACCTGTTGGAAGTGGAGCCGAACCATGCACATCGTGTATTAGCAGACTTGGAAAAACAATACGATGTAACCATCATCACCCAGAATGTGGATAATCTTCATGAAAGGGCTGGAAGTAGCAAGGTGCTGCATCTTCACGGCGAGTTGTGCAAGGTGACCTCTTCGCGCAACCGCCTCGACCCCAATTGCATCAAGGATTATCCGCTTGATGTCCCCATTCGATTAGGTGACAAAGCCGCTGATGGTTCGCAACTGAGACCTTATATTGTATGGTTTGGCGAGTATGTCGACGGTATGGAATTGGCAGAGTATTGGGTTCAACAGGCCGACATCTTCGTGGTCATCGGCACTTCGTTGGTGGTATATCCGGCGGCTGGATTGGTCGAGTATGCCCCAAGTGAGATACCCAAGTTCCTGATTGACCCGAGCGACCTGAAAGGAGGCCTGCCGGCTGGGTTCCAGCATATCAAGGCTAAGGCGGTGGAAGGGGTGGATGAGTTGGTGAGGAGGTTGGAAAGCAAGGATTTTTGATATAGAAACAACAATATCGGACGGTTTCAACCTCCGCTTCTCGTCCAAGTATGCCCGCCTCAATCCGTTTCAAACGCCCACCGATCGTCATACTCAACCCCAGCCTCATCCAAGAGCTGCTTGTATTCGTCTCTCCAGTCGGTGCGGTGGTGGTGTGCCGCTTGGTTGCGGATGTATCGAACCACATTGTCAAGGGCGTTGTAGCTTACGGAGAAAGCACCATAGCCCGCCTGCCAGCAGAAGCCTTCGTAATACTGTTCGTCCAAGGTCTTGATCCACTTGCTGCTGTAGGCCTTGATGCGCTTCACGAAGTCGGACAAGGAGATGCTCTTGGGCAACGAGGTAAGGATGTGGACATGGTTCCCGATGCCACCTATTTCGACTGGTATGCCGCCCATGTTGCGGATGACACCTCCGATGTAGGCGAACACCTGCCCGAGGTCTTCATTGCGTATCTCCATGCTATGATACTTGATGTGGAAGACGATGTGGATGTCGTTTCTTGCGAGTGAGCTTCCCATGATGATGTTCTTTGTAGTCATGGGGATTGAAATCCCCGTAGAAGTCGGGTCGTCCTTTCAGGACTCTGAAGAAGGGCAATCCCCAACTTCAGACCACAAAAGTAGGAAAACTAATTGAATTGAAGTAACCTAATGGAAAAAATGTCATCCTTCTGTCAAGCGCACTAAAGTCCTGAAAGGACGACCCTACCCCATCGGAGGTTTCAACCACCGCGACCAAAAAAGGTCTCAGGTAAGCAGAAAAAAGGACGACCCATCGGACGGCTTCAACCTCCGCAAGATAACAACTTACCGCAACCGCATCCAAACCACCAAAGGTCGATGGTCGGAGGCCTCGGGATTGTCGATGACATGCGAGTCGAGAGCTTCGGCGCGGCCGTTGAATACGCCGATGTAGTCGATGCATTCTGTCGGCTTGTCGGCAGGGTAGGTGGCCTCATCACCAGAAAGGATGGTGAAATACTGCGTCATCAACTCGAGTAATTCCGAGCCAGGCTCATCATTCCAGTCTCCAACAAGAAGGAAAGGCTTCTGCCACCGTTGGGCCTCTTCTACGATGAGCGGAACCGATGCCATGCGTTGCGCCTCTTCAAGGTCGAGATGGGTGCAGGCAATCACATAATCTTCCAGCTCCACCACTAAAAGCACACGAGGTTCTTCACCTGGTAAAGGGATGCGTCTAATGCTCAGTGGGATCTCATGAGAAAGAATGCCCACGCCATATTGGCCTCCATCAAAATCTATGGCAGCCCCAAAGATCGGATGGTAACCTGTTCGGCTAGCCAACTCGTCCAGTTGGTCACGATGCCCGCTTCGACCCGTCATGCTGTCTAGCTCCTGAAGGGCCACCACATCAGGCTGTTGTTGGGAAATCACTGCGGCTGTGCGGTCATAGTCCACCACCAGGTCCATGCCCGCACAATGGCGCACATTGTAACTCTTTACTTGCAACTGCCGATTTTTCCCTAATGAGTCCAATGCGATGCCCAATAGCAATACGATCAACACGATGAGCTTTTTCATTCTTTGATGATGTTTTTCTGCGTCAAAAATACTAAAAATTACAACATGGCGGTAAGTAACTACATTTTTGATATATTATTGCTTATTTTTCTATTCGTTGTAAACCAATAATATACCCGACAGCAAACGACAACAAACGACTACTGTCGACTACAAACGTTTGTTCAACGGCTTTTTCTTGACAAACGCTGTTTCTTTGCAACATCAAAATCGAAAATGCTATGACGGACAAGAAACCATTCGACAAAGAACAATCGATCAAAATCCCGTTTTCGGAATTAGTGGAACTGATTGATCAAAAATGTGACTACAAGTTTGCCATCATCGACAACGAGGTTGATGAAGAATTGATGCTTTTGGCCAAAAAGGAAGGATTAGATTTGACAGGCTACAAGCATGTGATTGAAACAAGCGGGACTAGTCACTCGCAACACAGACACGGGGAGAATAGTAAAGATAGGGCGCCTTTGACTGTGGAGGATTATTTCCTTATTCCTTACATTATCAAAAACCGAGATGCAGTGATCATTTCTCCGTCTTTGACAAGAATTCATAAGAACAGAGTCTTCATTTACGAAAAGAAGATTGGTAATCAATACGTTTATGTGGAAGAGATAAGAAGAGGAAGGAACAAGAGCTTGGCTTTTCAATCCCTCAGAAAAAGAAAAGCCCCCGAATAGGAGGCTTTAAAGTGTTATCGTGGAGGGTGTCATGCCGAAGCCTGTCCCTTACGTCTTGATAGTCCGCTGTTTTTCTATCCGTTTCCGCGATCAACTGTCTGCAAAAATACAACTTTTTCATAATATGCAAGTCTCATCGAGAAAAATAACCAAAAATAACGTCAACATGTCAAAAATTACTATCTTTGTCCCTTATTAATGAATCGCGCGTTAAGCGTCTCGTGAAACGTGTCAGAATAATCTTGAAATTCAACAATTAAACAGTTCAACAATAATCAATCAACAATCTAAAAACCCCCACAATCATGACTACAGAAAAAACACAAGAAGAAGCTGCAAAACTGAGGCAGGAGAAACTGAAGGCTTTGGAAGCCACATTAGGTAACATCGAGAAGAGCTTTGGCAAGGGAAGCATCATGCGCTTGGGCGCCGAGGCCGAGAAGATGGAGAGCATCTCCACCGGCTCCATCGGTCTGGACTACGCCCTCGGCGTGGGCGGTCTTCCAAAAGGCCGTATCATTGAGATTTACGGCCCCGAGAGCTCGGGTAAGACGACATTGGCACTCCATGTCGTGGCCGAGGCCCAAAAGAAGGGTGGCATCGCTGCCTTTATCGATGCAGAGCATGCCTTCGACCGTTTCTATGCCGCCAAACTTGGCGTGGATGTGGAGAATCTTCTCATCTCACAGCCCGACTACGGCGAACAAGCCCTCGAAATCGCAGAGAACCTCATCCGCTCCGGTGCCATCGATGTCATTGTCGTCGACTCCGTTGCTGCTTTGACGCCCAAGAGCGAGATCGAAGGCGAGATGGGCGACAGCAAGATGGGTCTTCAAGCCCGCTTGATGAGCCAGGCCATGCGTAAGCTCACCGCCACTATCAACAAGACGGGCTGTGTCTGCATCTTCATCAACCAGCTGCGCGAGAAGATTGGCGTGATGTTTGGCAATCCTGAGACCACCACGGGCGGCAATGCCTTGAAGTTCTACAGTTCCGTGCGTATCGACATCCGCAAGATCAGCCAGATCAAGGACGGTGAGAATGTTTTGGGCAGCCGCGTCAAGGTGAAGGTTGTCAAGAACAAGGTGGCCCCGCCGTTCCGCAAGGCCGAATTCGACATCCTCTATGGTGAGGGCATCTCACGCTCCGGCGAAATCGTCGACCTCGGCGTGGAGATGGGCATCATCAAGAAGAGCGGCTCGTGGTTCAGCTACGGCGACTCCAAGCTCGCCCAAGGCCGCGACTCGGTCAAGAAACTCATCGAAGACAACCCCGAACTTGCCGATGAACTCGCTGCCAAGATCTTCGAGGCGTTGGAGAAAAGCGAAGAGTAAGGTAATGAGTGATGTTTAATCCCCCTAGCCCCCTTTAAAGGGGGTACTGCTTTTACGGAGCTGTTCCCCCCTCTGTGAGGGGGCAAGGGGGAGTAAAACAAACCCTTGCAAAAACTGAAACAATGAAAAAAAACATCCTATTCCTCGGCCTGCTGCTCGCCCTCTTTGCCTGCGACAACACGCCTAAACCAGAACCAGACAACACAACCAAGGAACCTACGGCTACCATCACAGTGAACGATGCTATCCAGCTGATTTCCGACTCCATCTTCATGGACAGCACTAATGCGAACCTCTACGTGCATCGCGCAAAGGCTTATTTTGCCAATGAGCAAGTTGGGCAGGCCATGGTCGACATCAACAAGGCTTTGCAACTCAATCCAAACAATTTGGAGACCTATCTTTTGCTGGCAGATGTGTATTATGCCTTAGGCGACCAGGACAACATCGCCTCGACGCTCAACCGTGCAGCGGAAATCAACCCCTATGATGCACGTCCCTTGGTGAAACTGGCCGAACTCAACCTCTTGCAACAGAACTTCAACCTTGCTTTCGCATACGTCGACAAGGCTTTGGGTCTTTCGACCTACAACCCCAGGGCCTATTTTGTGAAGGGCATGTGCTACATGGCTTCGAAGCAGGATACGATCAATGCGCTGAAGAACTTCCAATTGGCCGCTGAGCAAGATGAGAGGTTTTATGACCCCGTCGAACAGATCAGCCGCATCTATGCTGTCCAACAGCCGCCCTACGCGATGGACTACCTGCGCAAAGCACAACAACAGTTCTCTGATATTCCCACGGCACGCTACGAGTTGGCACTGTATCTGCAAAGCCACGGAGAGCCTGAAGAGGCTTTGCTGCATTACGACACCATCTTGATGACTTATCCATACAATTACATTGTGCTGTTCAACAAAGGCTATGTCAATTATGTCTATCTCATGGACAATGAGGCGGCTTTGGAGTATTTCAACAGGGCTTTGACCATCAATCCCACTTATATCGACGCCAAATACAACAAAGGGCGTGTGTTGGAACAAATGGGTGACTATTCTCAAGCCATCGAAATCTACAAGGATGTGCTGAAGACCCAACCCGACTACAAGTTGGCCATCGATGCGCTTAACCGCGTGCAAAACCAAGAAAAAGAATAATCTTCTAATAACCAACATGTAACCATGATCCAAGTTTATTGCATCAACAACAAGACGACGAAAGAATTCCCGGAAGGCATGACTTTGCTTGAGATGCTGCCCGAGTTCGAGTTTGATAGGCCATATCCCATCGTTTCGGCCAAAGTCAACAATGTTTCGCAAGGTCTGAAGTTCCGCGTCTACAACAGCCGTGATGTGGAGTTCCTCGACCTTACCCACCACACGGCGCGTCTTGTATATTTTAGATCGTTAGGTTTCCTGCTTTTCAAAGCCGCACAGGATCTGTTCCCAGACAGCAAACTGAACATGGAGCATCCCATCTCCAAAGGCTTTTATTGTCGTATCAAGAAAAGCGATGGCAAGATACTCGATGGCAACGACATCGCCGCACTCAGATTGCGAATGAGGAATATCGTTGCCGAGGACATTCAGTTCCATCGTCATGAGGCTCGCATCGAGGATGCCATCAAAATGTTTGGCAAACTAGGGCAGGAGGATAAGGTGAAATTGTTTGAAACCAGTGGGAAAGCCTATACCGATTACTATACCTTAGACGAAACCCCTGACTATTATTATGGTCGCTTGGTGCCTTCTACGGGTTACCTTAGTATTTGGGATATCGAAGCCTATCGTGATGGTATCTTGGTGCGCATTCCTGACCGCGACCATCCTGACCGCTTGGCCGAGATGCAAGACCAGCCCAAGACCTTCGAAGTGTTTTCAGAAAGCCTGAAATGGAACGACATCATGGGCTTGAGTACGGTTGGCGATGTCAACCATGCCTGCCAGAATGGTATGGCGAGGGAGTTGGTGCAAGTGGCTGAGGCATTGCAGGAGAAGAAGATTGTGCAGATTGCCGAGGAGATCAATCGTCGTTATCACAGCGAGAATCCTGTTCGTTTGGTGCTGATTACAGGACCAAGCAGCAGTGGCAAGACCACTTTCTGCAGTCGCGTCAGCATCCAGTTGAAAGCCTGTGGGCTGAAGCCTATTTCGTTCTCGACGGATGACTATTTCGTGAACCGTGTGGACACACCCAAACTGCCTGACGGCACATACGACTTCGACAACTTCGATACCGTCGACCATGTCGCCCTCGAACGCGATTTGATGACTTTGCTGAGAGGCGAGGAAATCGAAGTGCCTGAATACAACTTTGTCACAGGTGTGCGCGAATACAACGGCAAGAGGTTACAGTTGAAGGAGGGAACCGTTTTATTGTTGGAGGGCATCCACGCCTTGAATCCTATGCTGACAGAAAAGATCCCTGAGCCTACTAAGTTTAGGATTTTCATCTCCACTTTGACCAGCACTGCTTTGGATGACCACAACGCCATCCCGACAGATGACAACCGATTGTTGCGCCGCATTGTGCGCGACTACAACAAGGGCGCGTTTACGGCGCGCCAAACCATCAGCCAATGGGCTAGTGTGCGTGCTGCCGAGGAGAAATGGATCAATCCATATCAGGAGAATGCCGATGTGATGTTCAACTCTGCCTATCTCTTGGAGTTTGCTGTCATGCGCAACCATGCCGAGAGCATCTTGGCCACCGTGCCGAACAATTGTCCCGAATACACCGAGGCGCACCGACTGCTGCGCTTCCTGCATTATTTTACGCCCGTCTCCGACAAGGAGATTCCGGCTACATCCATGCTGCGCCAGTTTATCGGCGGCAGCAGTTTCATGTAAAACCTAAGGTCCCTGAGCCCGTCGAAGGGCCGACAGCTAAATGACGGTGCTTCGATACTTCGACAGGCTCAGTACTCAGCAACTTGACTAAACTTTAACAACATGTATATATTTAACGCAAAACAAGTAAAAGACCAAGTCGTGCAATGGATTCGCGACTGGTTTGAAGTGAACGGAAAAGGCTGCAATGCCGTCATCGGTATCTCGGGGGGCAAGGATAGTAGCGTCGTAGCAGGTCTCTGTGCCGAAGCCCTCGGCAAGGATCGCGTCATTGGCGTGACCATGCCCAATGGCGTGCAACCCGACATTGACGACAGTATGAAGCTCATCAACCACCTGGGCATCCGTCATTGTTGTGTCAACATCGGCGACACCTATAATACGCTGATAGCTGCCGTGAAGGAGCAACTTGGCACTTTGGATGCCGAAGTCAGCCGTCAGACCACGATTAACCTGCCACCACGTCTGCGTATGAGCACTTTGTATGCCGTTTCGCAGTCGATGAATGGGCGTGTGGCCAACACCTGCAACCTCTCCGAGGACTGGGTGGGCTATTCGACGCGCTATGGTGATGCTGCTGGTGATTTCGCCCCTTTGGGTGGTCTCACCGTGCAAGAAGTCAAGGCGATAGGGAAGGAGTTGGGCTTGCCCATTGAGTTAGTGGAGAAGACGCCTTCTGATGGCCTCACCAACAAGAGCGACGAGGACAATCTGGGCTTTACCTACGCCGTGTTGGACAACTACATCCGTACTGGCATTTGCAATGACCCCAAGACCAAGGCCCTCATCGACCACAAGCACATCACCAATCTCTTCAAACTGCAGCCGATACCGCATTTTGAGATGAAGTGAATACCACAATTATCAATTATCAATTGTCAATTGTCAATTCTCAATTATCGATTCGAATGTTCTCTTGTCCTATCCAAATAAGAATGAGCGACCTCGACCCGTATAACCACGTCAATAACGGGGCGCAATGCAACTTTTTCGACATGGGTCGAAGCCGCTATTTCGAGCATGTCTTCCAAGCCAAAATCGATTGGCTTACCTTTAAATATGTCCTCGTCCATGTGGACTTGGACTTCCGCCATCCCGTGTTGTTCCACGACCCCATTGTTTGTGAGAGTCGTGTCCTCGAAATAGGCAACACTAGCTTTAAGATGGAGCAATGCCTGAAAGATGCTGAAACGGGCGAAGTCAAGACCTTGTGCCACGCCGTGGTGGTGTATTTTAATCGAGAAAAAAACCAATCGGAGCGGATACCCGATGCCGACAGGGAAAAAATGATGCATGCCGACTAACCCCGTGTCGAAGACACGATATATTATTTACCCCACACCAGCGCAGCGCAGTGTGGGGGCCTAAAGACAACAACTATGAAAAGAACAATCCTCTCCCTCCTGCTGTGTCTGCTGATGACCAGCCTCCAAGCCCAAACCGAAGCCGAGCTGAATGCTTGGAACGATGTCAACGTGTACGAAATCAACCGTCTGTATCCTCGGACGAATGTCATCCCCGTTGGGGAAGAATGGTCGCAATGCCTCAATGGCGACTGGAAATTCAAATGGGTGGACTCGCCCTCAAAAGCTCCTGCCGATTTCTATAAAGAAGGCTACGACGCCTCAGGTTGGAAGACCATCAAGGTGCCGGCCAACTGGGAGCTGAACGGCTACGGCACGCCCATTTATGTCAACGTGGACAACGAGTTCCGTCCCAACGAGCCGCCTTTTGCTCCGACGATCGACAATCCCGTAGGTTGCTATCTGACCGAATTCAACATCCCAGAAACATGGAAAGACCGTCTGACTTTCATCAACTTTGGTGCGGTGAAGTCGGCCTACTACGTTTGGGTAAATGGCCAGTTTGTGGGCTTCACGGAAGATGCCAAGACCAACGCTGAGTTTGACCTCACGCCATACGTCAAGGTGGGGAAGAATACATTGGCCGTAAAGGTCTATCGTTTCTCCAACGGCTCATACTTTGAGTGCCAGGATTTCTGGCGTTTGAGCGGCATTGAGCGTGATGTCGTGGTTTATTCCAAGCCAAAACTGAATATCGCTGATTATGAGGTTTGTGCAGATTTGGATAGTACATACAAAAAAGGCAGATTTCTAATTTGTATAACTCTTCAGAATCAAACTGGCAAAGATTTGAAGAAAGAAAAGGTAGAAGTGACAATCAAAGACGGTGAAAACGAGATTCTAAAATTAGAACGAGACTTGGCCGGAATGAATGGATGGTTCTTTATAGATGCTGGTCGTGATTTAGCAGATATCAAGCCGTGGTCGGCAGAACATCCGAATCTATATCGATTGGAGATCAAAGTTTTGGATAAAAAAGGAAAAGAGATTGAGCGACTTGAAAACCATATTGGTTTCCGCACTGTGGAAATCAAGGATGGCAAACTTTTGGTCAATGGGCAGTATGTATTAATAAAAGGTGTGAACCGCCACGAGCATGACCCCTACACGGGCCATGTGATTTCGCGTGAGTCGATGGAACGCGACATTGCCTTGATGAAGCAGCTGAATATCAATACGGTTCGTACCTGCCATTATCCCGACGACCCGTATTGGTACGAACTATGCGACAGATACGGCCTTTATGTTTGGGATGAGGCCAACTGCGAGTCGCACGCCCAAGGCTATGGTGAAAAGAGCCTCGCCAAAGACCCAAAATACGAGAAGATGATTTGGTCGCGCAATCGCGACATGCTTGAACGTGACAGGAACCATCCTTCGGTGATTATGTGGTCGATGGGCAACGAGTGCGGCAACGGCGTGAATTTTGAAAACACATACTATTGGATGAAAAGCAGCGACCCATCGCGCCCTGTAACCTACGAAAGAGCCATTTACGACCGCAATACCGATGTTATTGGCCTGATGTATGCCAGCCCGAAGTATCTGCAACGCTTTGTGGATGAAGGACTTGATAGTCTGCATCGTCCCTTCATTATGGTGGAATACTGCCACGCGATGGGCAACAGCATGGGCGGCTTGCAGGACTATTGGGATGTGATTGAAGCCAACGAACAACTGCAAGGCGGCTGCATTTGGGATTGGGTGGACCAGAGTTTTATCCAACATGATAAGGAAAAGGATGTGGATTGGTTGGCCGTCGGTGGAGACTTTGGACATGCCTATGGCGTGGGCGATGATGACGCTTTCTGCGCCAATGGGATTGTAAGTTCAGACAGAAGGCCGCATCATCACGCTGCTGAGGTGAAGAAGGTGTATCAACCTATCAAGTTCACCGCCAAGGATTTGACTTGGGGTAAATTCGAGGCCAAAAACTGGCTTTCGTTCACCAACGCCTCCGCCTTCGACTGCGATTTTGAGATTTTCTCGGCCGAAAAAACCTTGATGAAAGGCAAAGGTGAATTGGATATAGAACCCTTTGGAACGCAGGAGATTAATATTGAGCGTTTGCGCATCTATGGCAATCCTGGTGAGGAGTTCTTCATCCGTTTTTCGGTGAAGACCAAAGAGGACCAGCCCTTTATTCCTGCTGGTACTGAGATTGCCTATGATGAGTTCAAGTTGGATTGGCCTTCGGCACCGTTGGAGCCTTTGGTAAAGGAAAAACCTGTGCAGTTTAATTCGGGTAGTGCCTCGGTCTATAATGATGATTTCTCGGTGACTTTCGATAAGGCTACGGGTGCTATTGATTCTTATGTTGTTAAAGGTCAGGAACTTTTGAAAGGTGAGTTGAGAGATAACTTTTGGCGCGCTCCAACCTTGAACGATGAGGTCGACAGTTGGGCTTTGCCACGCTGGAAGAAGGCAGGTTTGCAATACCTGACTGCCAAGACAGGTGGCCTGCATTTCGAACGTCTGGATGACAACACGGTTTCGGTTAATGCCGCCGTTGAATACTATGATGGCATGGGTCAGTTGCAAATTGTTGTAAACAAAGTGTATCTCATCGATGGTGAAGGCAACATCAGCATCACCAATCGCGTGGAGCCGATGGAAACGGTGACTTCTTTACCTAAAGTGGGTATGCAGTTCACTTTGCCATTGGATTATAGGAATTTGACCTATTTCGGCAAGGACACAGAAAACTTTCCCGACAGAAACGCCTCGGGAAAAATGGGCCTTTACAAGGTTGATGCATTGGATTTGTTTGAGCATCATGTTGTCCCGCAGGATAATGGAAATCATTCTGATATGCGATGGTTGGCTTTGACAAGTGACGAGAGCAACATTGGAATGTTCGTGACCATGCAGGAACCTTTCAATTTCAGCACATACAATTTCACAGACGACAATCTTACTGCCGCCCGTCGCATCAACCAATTGGAGCCTAAGGATTTCTTGACGGTGAATGTGGATTATAAACAAGCTCCTATTGGCACGGCCACTTGCGGTCCAGGCGTAGATGAGAAATATGTGCTGGGCAACCAAGTATATGAATACACGATGATGCTTCGCGCTTTTGACAAGTCGCAAGACCCGATTGAATTGACCCGTTTCCAACTGCCGAATGTGGATTCTTTAATGGTTCCAATGCCTGAGATTAAGGCAACTATGGCAGGGAAGGAGGACTTCCGCATGTTCAACCGTCCACTGAACATCTCCATGACATGCACCGACCCCAAGGCGGAGATCCATTATACCACTGACGGCAGTGAGCCTACGATAAAATCTTCAGTCTACAAGTCACCTTTCGTTATTCTCAAGACCACTACCATCAAGGCCAAGGCTTTCAAGAAAGGAAGCGTGCCCTCGTTTGTTGCTTTGCATCAGTTCAACCGCTTGAACATCAAGAGCACGACCTTTGTCAACCCGCCTGCGGAGCGTTATGGCAAGGATGCCGACATCGCCCTGATGGACGGCAAGAAAGGCGCTTCAGGCGATTGGCAAAACGACTGGCTGGGCTTTGAAGGTGTCGACATGGAAGCCACCATTGAGTTGGCTGTACCTACCAAAATCAACATGGTGAAGGTCGGCCTGTGCCATGAACCTAATGACTGGGTAATGTGGCCTAAGTCGGTTTGGGTCAGTTTTTCGAAAGACGGCCAGGAGTTCACCGACTGGCAGATGGCTGAATTACCCGTTTTCGACCGTCCCGACAAGATGAAGGGCTTTGGTCGAATCGAAGCCCGCCTTCGCACCGATGGCAAGCAATGGAAATATGTCCGCGTGAAAGTGGAGAACCAAGGTGTCTTGCCTGACTGGCATCCCTATAAAGGCCAGAAGGCTTGGATGATGGTGGATGAGGTGACGATAGAGTAATAAAAAAGGCGCTCAACCGAGCGCCTTTTCTCTTACCACTCCACAGCCATGCGTTGCACCGGCATGGTCATGCATCGGGCACCGCCGCCGCCACGCGAGAGCTCGTTGCCCTCGAAGGCGATGATGCACTTCTTTACTTTGTCCAGGCTGACTCTGTTGTTGGCCACATCGGCAGCCGTGACGATGTTGAAGCCCGCTTTGTTCAAGGCTTCCAAAGTGTGCTGGTTACGGCCATAGCCGATGAACTTACCAGGTTCGAGGCAGAAGAAGTTGCAGCCACTGTGCCATTGCTCACGGGCAGCCCAGTCGTTGTTGCGGTTACCACAATATACAGGCTCCAGGTCGATGCCGATTTCTTTCAGGCCAGCCAACAGGTCTGGGACCTCCTTGCCGATGGCCTTCTGTCCGTCGACGGTGATATGGAAGGTCTTGTACTTGCTGTTCATGATGACGGGCTCGTAGATCATGCAACGGTCGACATCGAGCATTGTGAACACCATGTCGAGATGGATGAACGACTCGGGTTCCAAAGGCAACTCTTGGAAGATGAGGTGCTTCACGCCGGGCTTGGTCTTCAGATGCTCGACCAAAGCTTCCACGCCGTGCATGTTGGTGCGCGAGCCTAAGCCGCAGATCACCACATCATCGCGGATGATTTGCACGTCACCGCCTTCCACCGTACCCTCGCCGTGGATGTCGTAGCTCAACACGGGGTTGACCACCTTGGTGTCGAACAATGGATGCAGGTTGTAGATGCTGTTCAGGATCAGGCACTCGCGTGAACGCACCGTCGTGGCCATATTGCTGATCATGATGTTGTCGAACATGGTGAACGACGCATCGCGCATGAAGAACAGGTTCGGAATTGGCAGCAGGGCGTACGGGTCCTTGTTGATGAAGGTGACATCCTCAAGGCGGACGCCTTCAATCAGCTGGCGTGAGAGCTCTTCGGCAGGAAGCGTTTTCAGGTAAGGTGCGAGGAAACCTTTGTCCTCGGTCTTGCACACGCGGTCGACCATGGCGTTCTTGACACTATCCATTTGCAGGATGTCGGTCAACAAGTCGCCAATCTCGTGGACTTCGGCCACTTTTTGCAACACTCTTTTGAAATAGCTGTATTCTTTTTGCGCCACTTGCATGTTCAAAATGTCGCTGAACAGGAAGGTGTGCGCGTTTTCCGGGGTTACTTTTTCCAGTTCCGGGCCTGGAGTATGTACTAGAACATGTTGGAGTTTTCCAATTTCTGAGTTGACACTAACTTTGATTCCTTCTTGTGAATCCATAAAAACCGTTTTGGTGAAACAATAAGAGCAGGGCTTAGCCACTTGCTCCAAAGATGGGTGCAAAAATAGGGAAAATCTCGGAAAGGCCAAAGAAAAAAGATGAAAAACAGGTCGGATTTCTGTCTGTCAGCTTACAATCTGCTGTCAATCATTGGATAGGGCAACATCTTCGTCCATGTTGTAGGCCCTAAATTGCAACTTCTCAGGCTGTTTGATGTTGAGGTACAGCTCCTCGCAATCTTCTGTGCCCCAATTTCCAACCAACGAGACTTCTTGGGTCATTGTTTTGAGTTCATCAAGGAAGTCCTTACGGGAAATGGAGTAGGCCCCGAGGCTCATCAGATGCTCTGTTTCCTGCTGGCAGTCAATGAGTTTGAAGTCGTGTGCCTGCAAAAACTGATGCAAGTGATAAAATGCCACTTTCGATGCGTCTGTGACTGTATGAAACATCGACTCGCCGAAAAACGCCTTGCCGATGGCGATGCCATACAATCCTCCTACTAACTCGCCATCTTGATAACTCTCAAAGGAATGGGCGATGCCCAAGTCGTGCAGTTCGCAGTAGGCATCCACCATCTCGTCTTGAATCCAGGTGCCGTCTTGGTCCTTGCGCGGGGTTTCGGCGCAATGCAGCATCACCTCGCGGAAGTGAGTGTCCATCCTCACCTCGAACTTTCCCGACCGCAATGTGCGTCGTAACGATTTGCTCACTCTCATTTCGCCAGGGCGGATGATGAGGCGTGGGTCGAGCGACCACCAAAGCAAGGGCTCGTCTTCGTTGTACCAAGGGAAGATGCCGTTGGCGTAGGCCACCACAAGACGCTGGGGCGAGAGGTCTCCGCCAAAAGCCAGCAAGCCGTCCTTGTTAGCACGGTCGGCAGGCGGAAAAAAGCAGTCGTCGTCGTTGAGTTGGTACAAAATGTTCATAACGGTGAAATCGAAGCGCAAAAATAGGAAATTTTGCTTTGTAGGGCTGTCATATTATGGCAGCCGTACATTAAATTTCCGTATTTTTGCACGATTTAACAGATAGATGCCTCGATACTTCATCCATATGGCCTACAACGGCAGCCGCTACCATGGCTACCAGATCCAGCCGCACTCCAACAGCGTGCAGGCCACGGTGGAGCAATGTCTGAGCCTTAAGTTGGGGCAAACCATCTCCATCACAGGCTGTGGGCGTACCGACACGGGTGTCCACGCAAGGAATTATTACGCCCATTTCGACATAGAGCAAGAGCTGAAAGACGCGGAAACGCTTGCCCATCAGATGAATGCCTTCCTTCCCGAGGACATTGTGATTAATAGGATTTGGCGAGTCGCGCCCGATATGCATGCTCGTTTCGATGCCGTGTCGCGCACCTATCATTATTATATCACACGCGCGAAGAATCCTTTCCATATCAACGATGCCTATTTCCTTTATGGTGATTTGGACATTGCCAGGATGCAGGAAGCCGCCAACATCCTCTTTGAATACGAGGACTTTACGAGTTTCTCGAAGGTCCATACTCAGGTGAAGACCAACAACTGCAAGATCATGGAGGCCTGCTGGTTTGAGCAGGACGGTTTGCTGGTGTTCCGTATCAAGGCCGACCGTTTCTTGCGTAACATGGTGCGTGCCATTGTCGGAACACTCCTGGAGATAGGGAAGGGGCGTATGACCTTGGAAGAGTTCCGCGCCGTCATCGAGCGCAAGGATCGCTGCGAGGCCGGCACTTCGGTGCCTGCACATGCGTTGTTCCTTGAAGAGGTGGAGTATAAAACACAATTTTGTAATAATAATAAAGCCATCAGCTATCAGCAGTCAGCCATCAGCTTTGCCACTAGCGAGCTGAAATACGAAGTATTCAACGAAGTTAAAGCTGATTGCTGACAGCTGAGAGCCAATCCTTGAATCTTAAATCTCGAATCTTTGAATCCTTAAATCTTAAATCCCAACCATGTTCCAGAAAATCATCCGTTTTTGCGTTAAGTTAGTTCAAAAATACCTGCCTGAACCCTTTATCTTTGCCGTAGTGCTGACTCTGTTGGCCTTCATCATCGCCATGCCCGTGTGTAAGCAGACACCACTTGAGGTGGTCGAGCATTGGGGCAATGGCGTGTGGTCGCTGTTGGCTTTTGCCATGCAGATGGCCTTGGTGCTTGTGACGGGCTCTGCCTTGGCTGCGGCACCTTCGATTAAGAAAGGCATCAGTGCCTTGGCGGGCTTGCCTAAGACACCTGCTGGCGCTATTGCTTTGGTGACGGGCATCTCGGCCTTGGCTTGCTGGCTCAACTGGGGCTTTGGCCTCATCGTGGGTGTCATCTTCGCCAAGGAAATCGCCAAGAAGTTGCGTGGCGTGGACTATCGCCTGCTTATCGCTTCGGCTTATAGTGGATTTGTGGTGTGGCATGCGGGTCTTTCGGGTTCCATTCCGCTGACCATGGCATCGAAAGAATCTAATCTTGAGAAAGTTACCAACGGCACACTCACACAGCCCATACCTGTTAGTGAGACAATCTTAACCTATCAGAACCTCATCATAGTGGCGGTAGTCATAGTGGCTATCGTGGTGGTCAACGCACTGATGCACCCCAAAGGCGAGCATGTGGTGACCATTGAGCCTTCGCTGTTGTTTGAGGAAGAACCCAAACCTCTGCCAAAAGCCACCACGCCAGCCGAAAAGTTGGAGAACAGCCGCATTCTGTCATGGATCATCTCACTGCTGGGCTTGACCTATCTGGTCATCAAGTTGTTCGTCAAAGGTGGCACTTTCGACCTTGGTGCGGTCATCATGCTGTTCTTGTTTTTGGGTGTCATCTTGCATGGCACGCCTTTGGCTTATGTCAAGGCCTTCGGTAAGTCGGTGGGTGGCGCAGCAGGCATTCTGTTGCAGTTCCCGTTCTATGCCGGTATCATGGGCATCATCACGGGAGTAGGGGAGTCGGGCATCTGCTTGGGCGAGGTGGTGAGTAACGCTTGTGTTGCCATTTCCACGCCAAAGACCTATCCGTTGTTCACCTTCTTCTGTGCAGCCATCTTGAATATGTTCGTGCCATCGGGCGGCGGTCACTGGGCGATTCAAGCACCCATTATGTTCACGGCAGGTGCCGCCTTGGGTGTGGCTCCTGGCTTGACGGGTATGGCTATTTCGTGGGGCGATGCCTGGACCAACCTCATCCAGCCTTTCTGGGCTTTGCCGGCCTTGGCCATCGCCAAACTCAACGCCAAAGACATCATGGGCTTCTGCATCATCGACTTGTTTGTCACGGGATTGATCATTTGTGGAGGATTGTTGCTTTGGGCATAATAGCAAGCCTTCCAAGTCATTCCAACAGAGGAATGTGGGAAAGCGTGGAATCTATGGGAGGCGGTTCAAGGAGACAAGACCGTACATAAAGGCCTCAACATGTATAGATCCCATGCCTTTGCCCACTAGCCTTCGTAGGGATGACATACATGTTGAGGCATGCAATCAGTGCGGGGATGACATGCTTTCAGAAGCCTTCAACATCCCTTTATAAGGAAGGTGATTTAACTTTTTCTTTCTGAAATTTGGTGTATTTCAATTCTTTTTGTATTTTTGTGCCAAAATCAGGTAGTTATGAAGATCATTACATTAGGCAAGACCAACTTGAAGGTGAACAAGAATGGCTTTGGAGCTCTTCCCATTCAGAGAATCAGCGAAAAGGAAGCCGTGTATTTGCTGCATAAGGCATACGATAATGGCATCAACTTTTATGACACGGCGCGGTTCTACACCGACAGTGAGGAGAAAATCGGCGCGGCGTTTGCCGACAGAAGGAAAAAAGTCATCATCGCTTCCAAGACGGCTGCCACCACCATCGAAGACTTTTGGAAAGACCTTCATACCACTCTGAAAAACCTGAAGACCGATTATCTGGATATCTACCAGTTCCATAATCCCGATTATTGCCCCCGCCCAGGTGACAAGGAAGGCTTATATGATGCCATGAAAGTGGCCAAACGCCAAGGCAAGGTCCGGTTTATTGGCATCAGCAACCACCGCCAGAATGTGGCCATGGAAGCTATTGAGCGCGACTGCTATGACACGCTGCAATATCCGTTCTCCTATCTCTCTTCGGAAGAAGACCAGAAGATTGTGGAGGCCTGCTTCAAGCATAACATGGGCTTCATCTGCATGAAAGCCTTGGCGGGTGGACTCATCAACGACTCGGCATTGGCCTATGCCTTCCTTAACCAGTTCGACCATGCCTTGCCCATCTGGGGTATTCAGCGCGAGAGCGAGTTGGATGAGTTCCTCTCATACCAAGACCACGAGCCAGAGCTGTCTTCCGCTTCATGGCGCAAGATTGAGAAGGAACGCGCCGAGTTGTCGGGTGATTTCTGCCGTGGCTGTGGCTATTGCATGCCGTGTCCAGCAGGCATCCAAATCAACGACTGTGCCCGTATGAGTCTTTTCTTGAAGCGTGCACCGTATAGTGTCTATCTCACTGAGGAATGGGCCGAGAAGATGAAACTCATCGAGAAGTGCAAGCACTGCAACCAATGCAGCAGCAAGTGCCCCTACGGCCTTGACACGCCGACGCTCTTGGAAAAGAACTATGAGGTGTTCAAGGAATATTGGGCGAAGAAACAGGCTGGGGAATTATAAATAATAATTGAACACGAATTATCGTATAATTAGCCATTAATTTGTCATTAATTGTTGTTCATAATTAATGAAGAATTCGTGGTCGATTTATGGAAATTACATGTGAAAAAAGAAAGGCGCGTCGATATGATGCGCCTTTCAATTGTCATTAAAAATGTTGTTTTCATTTCAGCGGGCTGGGCGTGTGGTATTCACGGGCACCGAGCTCCTTGTCGAGCATGATCATGCCACCGATATGGTCGCCAATCATCGTGGCTTGACGCACGAGGTCGCGGGCGTTCTCTTCCTCTTCCACTTGTTCATCGATGAACCAGGCTAGGAAGTTGGCGGCAGCGCGGTCTTTGTCCTCATCGGCGATGTCGCACAGATTGTTGATCATGGCGGTCACTTTCTTTTCATGTTCAAGGGTGTCTTCAAAAGCAGCCAGGACGCTCTTCCATTCGGTCTGCACCTTGGCGATGGGGGCGAGGATGACCTTGGCATCTTGTGAATGCATGTAGTTGATCATGATGGCGGCGTGGGCTTGCTCCTCGAGGAACTGCACTTTGTACCAATGGGCGATGCCTTTGTAACCTTTGGCATAGATGTCTTGCGACATGCTCAGATAGAGATAGGCCGACCACATTTCAGC
>JAFRRE010000194.1 GCA_017428285.1 Bacteroidales bacterium
AAGAAGGTCACAAACTCGATGCGATAAGGGCGTGCGACAAG
Source organism: Bacteroidales bacterium (assembly GCA_017428285.1). Next base: position 42 of record JAFRRE010000194.1, read on the forward strand.
GTCTCGTTCTGCGTCCTCAGCGAAGGCGTGAAAGAACCCGACAGCTGGTGGTATCATTTCGAGAGCGTGGTTTGTTTCGGTAGGATGCACATCGTGGAAGACCCCGCCCGCAAGAACGCCTTTTTACGCCTACTGGGTGCAAAATATTTCCCTCAGAGCTATGACATAGATGCAGATATGGCACAGGATGCGCCAAATGCCTTTGTACTCGAATTGCAAATTGAGCACATGAGCGGCAAGCGGGTTAGAGAAAAATAGCAAGCTTGGTTTGAGGATTAGTCTTCAATCCAATGCCCGGAATTCAATAGGCGACACTCCTGTTTCATGCTTGAAATAGCGGCTGAAAATAGACTGCTCGCTAAAGCCTAACATGTCGGCAATAGCCTGCACTGAAAGGTCGTGCCGTATATGCAGCAACATTTTGGCCTCGGCGATGATCTTGACGCGAATCCAATAGGCAGCATTGTGACCTGTTTCCTGCTTGACAACCGCACTGAAATACTTAGGTGTTAGACAAGCTCGTTCAGCATAAAAACCCACATCGTGGTGCTTACGGAAATGCTGTGTCAAATCGGAATGAAACTGCATGCTCACGCGCTTGCTGGCAGTGGTCTCATTCAGTTTCCTCATGCGGTAATGGCTTAGCAACCGCAATAAGAATTCCAGCAAACGGGTCATCAACATCCGACTCTCAGGAATTTCGAGGCGTTTGATTTCACGCATCCCCTCCACCACATCCGTTATCATCCTGTATTCATGCTTGTCGAGTTTCACGCAGGGATGAAGCTCATAACGGTAACGCATCTGATTGATGATTTGAAGCATAGGGTCGTTCAGCACCGAGGCATCAACAACAATCAAGGTGGCGAGGTAGTCGTCGGTTTTATTCACCATACTAAGACGATGGTTGGGGAAAATCACACCCACAGTGTGTTTCTCTGAATAGTCGGATTGGTCGTCGTAAACGAGCTGTATGTGTCCTCTGTGGCCGATGCAGATGACGTAATCGGGCGATACAAACGGTTTGTCGCCAATGGGCAATCCCCTGACATCATCAAGGACGACTATGCCTTCATCCTTAATCTTTTGGAGATTGTCTAACAAGGGGTGAGAAGTTGTCTGCCGTTCTTTCATGTGGCAAAAATACGGGTATTTTTCAAAAAAAGCACAAAAAAAATCCGACTTTTTGCCATATAATTCGCTCTTTGTGTTACCTTTTGAGTGAGTTGGGGGTTATATTTTTGTGACTTTAAACTTTAAAAGCAATAATCATGTACAAGAAATTCTTGATTTTCTTCGCAATGCTCGGTATTTCATCAGCATTGATGGCTGGCGGAGGAGGCCGTAACAGCCTTTATTTTGGAAACACTAATTCTCTAGAATCTTCAATAGCGGATAACAGTGTGACCGTGGTTTACGACGGCTCATCCGCAACCGTGACCGTAGCCGACAACGTGGCGGATTACCTCACCGTCACGCAAAGCGGGGCACACGTCTCAATAGCGCAAAGCAGCGACTTGGCCAGCGAAATCACCTATACGCTTTCTGGCTCATCAACCGACGGTGAGTTTTACATGTCAGGTTCCTACAAAGCCACCATCGAACTGAATGGCCTCACTTTGACCAACACTACACCAGTATATAGTGGTGCTGCCATTCACATCCAAAACGGCAAACGTATCAATGTGAAGGTCATCACGGGTACCACCAATACGCTTGTCGATGCTGCCAGCGGATCGCAAAAAGGCTGCCTTTATATAAAGGGACACGCTGAGTTCAAGCAAAAAGGCACTCTTAACGTTGTAGGCAACGTGAAACATGGCATCAAGGCAGGTGAATACATCAGCATCAAGAATGCCACCATCAACGTGACTTCTGCGGTAGGTGACGGCATCTCGTGCAACCAATATTTCCTCATGGAAAGTGGAACCGTCAATATCAGTGGAACCAGTGATGATGGCATCCAGTGTGACCTCGACGGTGACACACCGACAGGCATCACCACCGACCATGAAGATGAAGACTCAGGCAACGTTTATATCAGCGGCGGCACTATTACCATCACCTGTGACGCTATTGCCGCCAAAGGCATAAAAAGTGCAGGCGACATTTACATCTCCGATGAGCCCGTGATCAACATTACCACGACGGGCATCGGCACATGGGATGAAGAAGATTTGGAAACGAAAGCCGCATGCTGCCTGAATGCAGACGGCAACATCGACATCAGTGGGGGCACGCTCTCGCTCACTTCCACTGGTTCAGGAGGCAAAGGCATGAAATGCGACACCTTGATGACCATCAGTGGCGGTGATATCACGGTCGCCACTTCGGGTGGGCTTTATTATAATAATGGTACAACAGAGAACACCAACTACACAGGCAACACCGACAACATCAACAGTGCCTACTATTCTTCGCCGAAGGGCATCAAGGCAGGTACAAAGACCGAGGTGAGCACGAATAATTATACCTATAGCGGCGGCATGATCATCAGCGGCGGCACCATTTACGTCACCACATCCGGCCACAACGGCGAAGGCATCGAGAGTAAGAACTATTTCGACATCATGGGCGGCGAAATCACCGTGGAATCATACGACGATGGCCTCAATGCAGCACGCGACATGAACATCACTGGTGGCTACGTCTACTCCCGAACCGCCAATAATGACGGCATGGACTCCAATGGTAATTTCTATATAAGAGGTGGATTGGTTTATGCTATTGGTGCCTCTTCACCAGAAGTGGCCATCGATGCCAACACTGAGGGGGGCTTTAAACTCTACGTGTTGGGAGGAACAATGATTGCCATTGGAGGTATTGAGTCAGGTGCTTCACTCCAACAGGCTTGCTACCGAGCATCATCGGTGAGCAGCAACACCTGGCATTCGATGAGCTACGGCAACAATGTAATCGCTTTCCTAACCCCGACAGCAAGCAGTGGTGGCGGCCCTGGTGGTGGTGGTCCTGGTGGCGGAGGTCCCGGAGGTGGCGGCCCGGGAGGTGGCGGCCCTGGTGGCAATTCTTCTGCTTTGATCATTTCGGCCCCATCCACGCCGACACTGAAGAGCAATGTCACAGTTACAGGAGGCACCAGCATCTTTGAAGGCAAATGCTACCTTGATGCCACATTCAGCGGAGGGTCAAATGTTTCGCTTAGCAATTACAATAGCAGCGGCAGCGGTAGCGGTTCATTATCCTACCGTTTCAACATTGCAGGTAACTGGAGCACGGCCTCCAATTGGAGTTCAGGATTAGTGCCAGGTTCGGGCGCAGAGGTCTTTATCAATGCTGACTGCCAACTCGATACAAACGCACAAGTGACCGACCTGTCTGTCGCTAGGAGCAAATCACTCACGATTGGTTCGGGACAATCCTTGACCGTTTCAGGTGATTTGACCAATACCTCGGCTTCCGGCTTGGTCATAACCGATGGCGCACAATTAGTTAACGGCTCTGAAAATGTAAAGGCAACCACCCAAAAGAATATATCCGCTTATTCGCAGAACGGCGGTTGGCATCTCATTGCCTCACCAATGAGCACGAGCGTCACCCCAAGTGAGAGCAACGGCCTGCTTAACGGCTCTTACGACCTTTACTTGTTCGATGAAACTGAAGAACTGGAGTGGCGCAATTACAAAGCCAGTGAGTTCAGTACGATTGAAAACACTACGGGCTATCTTTATGCTAACAGCAATGATGTGACCTTGGCCTTTGCTGGAACCTTGGTGCCTTCCAACAACGATGTGGAACTGACGGGACTGTCGGCATCAGGCACTCATTTCAACCAATGGAACCTTATCGGCAACCCCTTCCCGTGCAACGCCTATCTCGGCAATGGTCAGGCTTTCTACAAGATGAACGATGCAGGCGATGAGATTGAGTCTGTGGTAGCGGGAACAGCTATTGCCCCGATGGAAGCCGTGTTTGTGGAAGCCACTTCAGCCACATTCTCTAAAACGCCCTCACGCTCAGTTGGCAACCTTAACATCAAGCTTATGAGTAGCGACAAAACAAGGTCTAATGCTTTAAGAAAAGAAGATAATGCCATCGTGACTTTCGGTGAAGGCTGCACTCTTGGCAAATACATGCTCAACAAGGACGCCTCCAAACTTTACATCCCACAGGAGGGTCATGAATACGCAATAGTAAACAGTGGCTACGAAGACGAGATGTCGCTCTGTTTCAAAGCCTCCGAAAATGGCACTTATACCCTTGCGATTGATGCCGAAAATGTCGAGATGAACTACCTTCATCTCATCGACAATTTGACTGGAATCGACACGGATTTACTGGCTGTGCCAAATTACACTTTCGGGGCGAATACAACAGACTATGCTAACCGTTTTCATTTGGTCTTTAGTGCCGAAGCCAATTTTGTCTATTTCAATGGCAGCGATTTGGTAGTCAGCAATGAAGGCAATGCCACCTTGCAACTCATTGACATGAAGGGATGCATCATCAAGGAAACGCCAATTAATGGCAATACTACTTTGGGCGTGGACAACCTTACCCCAGGCGTGTATGTCATTCGCTTGATAAGCAATGGCGAAGTCAAAACGCAAAAAGTGAGCGTAAAATGAGGAATAAACATCAATAATGAAAAAGAAACAACTCAAAATTGAACAAGAACTTTTCTGTAATTCATTTGTTTTTTTCGTGAAGACATAGTCCTTGGGCTATGTCTTTTTTGGCTTTCGAATAATAAAACACCATAATTTGTGATTATTATAGAAATATGAGAATGAAGATGAAGCAGTTATTGAACTATTTGTTAGTCGTATGGCTAACGGTGACACTTGCAGGTTGCCAAAAGGACAACATCGTCCTCATCGACCCGATTGAGACCGACGACAGCGAAGACCTCATCGCCAATACCGTGTTCACGCAAACAGTCGGCGTGGCATTTTCCGCCAATGGAAACGCGGTCGTTACCGGCACCAACGACGACTTCACCGTGACCGTCAGCGGCAATGACGTGACCATCATTTACGCTGGTGAAGAGTATGTAATGTATGAACTTTCAGGGACCACCAACGACGGTTTCTTCAAACTCTATAGTGCGAAGAAGCAAGGCATTACACTGAATGGCGTGAACATCATCAATCCCAACGGTGCCGCTATCAATGTGCAGGGAACGACCTCTGAACCGAGCAAGGGCAAGCGCACCTTCATCGTTTTGAATGGCGAAAACACCCTTGCCGACGGCGCAAACTACACCGACACGCCCTCCGCCGAGGATGAAAAGGCGGCAATGTTTGGCGAAGGCCAGTTTATCTTCAGCGGCGAAGGTAGCCTCACAATCACGGCAACGGGCAAGTCGGGCATCGTTTCCGATGACTATGTGCATTTTATTAGCGGCAATATTACCGTCGAGATGTCAAGTTCCGTCAATGTCAGCGGTAACGACACTTTGAAGCCGGCTTGTGTGAGGGGCAAGGATTATGTCAAGATGACCAATGGCGCGCTAACCCTCACCAGCACGGGTACTGGCGGCAAGGGCATGAGCAGCGACGGCAACGGCTACTTTTATGGCGGCTCGGTCAATGTGACGGTGACTGGAAGCAATTTCGGCTCCAATGGTGGCGGAGGTGGCTTCGGCGGATGGGGCAACAACAGCTCCAATGGCGTTTCGGCCAAAGGACTCAAGTTCGATGGAAACTTAATCTTTAAAGGTAGCCATGTAGTGGTGAATTGCACGGCCCACGAGGGCATCGAAGCCAAGGGCTCCCTTTCGGTTTCAGATGGCGAGGTCTACAGCCATTCCCAATCGGACGATGCCATCAACTCAGGCGGCAACCTCACCATTTCGGGCGGGTTGGTCTGCGCCTACAGCCAAGGCAACGACGGCCTTGATGCCAATGGCAATTGCTACATCAAAGGCGGCGTGGTTTATGCCATCAGTGCCGGTTCGCCCGAAGTCGCCATCGATGCCAACACGGAAGGTGGCTACAAACTTTACCTCTCTGGCGGCACTTTGGTGGCCATTGGCGGCTTGGAGAGCGGTTCGTCGCTTACACAGAGTTGCTATTCGGCCTCTTCTTGGTCGCAAAACACTTGGTATGGCTTGACCGTTGGTTCAACGACCTACGCCTTCAAGACCCCAGCAAGCGGAGGGACGCCTCTGGTTGTCTCGGGAAGTTCCTCCCCTACCTTGCAATCCAACGTAAATGTTGCGGGCGGAACAGAATGCTTTGAGGGTATGTTTTACATGGATGCTTCCGTCAGTGGCGGCAATTCCGTCAGTCTATCGTCCTACACAGGCGGCAATGGAGGTGGTGGTGGCCCTGGCGGCGGCGGCCATGGTCCTTTTTAAGTTTAGAGTTTAGTGTTTAGAGTTTAGTGTTAGATGTTGACACGCTTTGCGTCACTGCGAGGAACGAAGCAGTCCAGATATAGAGTTTAGAGTTTAAAGTTTAGAGTTTAGAGTTATGAAAAGCAAACAGATTATCATATTGATGCTGGGGATATTGTTCCCCATTTTGGCAACAGCCCAAACCGATGTCGCCCTCGCCCCTGAATTTGGCGGCAGAGTTTCCTTGAGCCTTGACAAGAGAATCACCCGAGGCCTACACATTTCCCTTGAGGAAGAGGTACGTTTCGACAACAACTTCGGCAGCCTCGACCGCCTGCAAACCACGCTGGCATTGAGTTACAAGGTGCATCCCAACATCAAACTCGGGTTAGGCTATACGCTCATCAACGGCTATGGAGCCAATTCGGGACTGTTCAAGAACCCGCGCCACAGATTGATGACCGATGTCACGGGCACCATACATTATGGCAGCTGGAACTTCTCGCTGAAAGAACGCTTTCAGATGACACGCCGCACTGGCGATTTCAACGTGTATCAAAACCCACAAAACGCCCTGACGCTGAAAAGCCGTGTAAAGGCCTTGTATAAAGGCTTTGGCAAGGTGCAGCCCTATGCCTATTTCGAGGTGCGCAACTACTTGAACGCGCCAGTCATTGAGGCGGCTTACGACGGCTCTGTCTATGTCACATTGGACGACTACTCCGATGAGGGCGATCCAGGCTGGTTCTTGAAGGGCTTCAACGGAGGCTATGTGAACCGCCTGAGGGGCTCAATAGGCGCAGACATCAGATTGGACAAGCGCAACACATTGAATTTCTATATCTTGTGCGATTATCTTATGGAAAAGCAAGTGGACGCCAACGCCGAAGGCACCAAACTCAAATCCTACACCAAGGAAACAGGCTTCCGTGGCTGGATTGGCGCTGGATATGAGTTCGCATTTTAATGAACAATACGACTGTCATCAAGCCCAACTGAAATTCTCCTTTCCTGCCCCAATCTCGAAATGACACTTGACGATGCCAAGGTCGAGGGCGGCGTAGCCGATGAAGGTGAACTTTGCCTTGGCTTCCACGCGGTTGCCTTCGTGAAGGATGAACTCAAACTTCTGCTGGTTGACGGCAGTGGGCGCCAACAAAGCGGCTTCCATTCCCTTGCGGAACCACTCGGGCATGGCACCTTCGACGCGACAGAAATGCTCGATGCCCTTCTTTTGCGGATGGGCATTGCCTTGGGTGGCACCATAACCCAGAGCGATTACTGCCACCAAGGATTCACCGTCAAGCACTTGGTATTGGTCGGGTTGTTTCTTGTAGGACAAGCCCACCCAACAGGTGTTCAAGCCGAGGGTCTGCGCCAACAGCACCACTTTCTCGCCGTAGTAACCGAGTTTTGTGTCCTCACCTTTCGGTCCGACAACGGCGATATAATTGCCGACCCCTTTGAACCCGCCATATTTCGCCATCCCGCTGGCAAAGGGTTTCGGCTCGTTAGTAACCAGTTGGAGGTGCAATTGACCTTCCTTGTTGCATTCGTCAATCAAGGCCTGCAGCTGCGCGACCTTTTCCGATTCGATAGTTTTTTCCAAGTATTGCCTCACCGAGTGGCGGGCAACGATAGCTTCTTGTAGTGTCATAATGATTTCATTTACAGACCGCAAAGATACAATTTTTTCTTTTTTCGAAAAAAAATCAAAAATATCGCTTGCGATATAAAAATAATGTGTACTTTTGCATCGTGAACGATATAAATTTGTGTGATGGAATACGAACAACTCAAATTGGACAATCAACTTTGCTTCCGGCTTTACACGGCGGCGCGACTCACAATCGGGGCTTATCATCCTTATCTTGACCCGCTTGGCATCACCTACCCGCAATACCTTGTATTATTAGTGTTGTGGGAGCAGGACAAGCAGCCGGTGAACGACATCGCACACAAGCTGTTTTTGGAGACCAACACCGTCACACCACTCTTGCAACGCATGGAAAAAGCGGGATTGGTCAAACGCACCAAAGGCAAGGAAGATACCCGCCAGCGTATTGTCTCGTTGACGAAAAAAGGCATCGAAATGCGCGAGCAGGCCAAACACATCCCCGAATGTCTCAGTGCTGATATCATCAAGAATGAGGGTTCAGTAGAAGAAATCTCCCAGATGATCCCCACGCTAGACAAACTCATCGAAGGACTTAAACAAACAAACAAACAATTAAACAAATAAACAACCAACAATTAAACAACAAAAATCATGGACAAACAGAAATCAATCAACGCGTTACAGTTTTTCGTAACCAACCTCTCCAATCAGGCTTTCGGCCACAAACTGCAAGGTAAGGTTTTCGCTGACCAAGGCTTTGAGAAACTCGGTGCCAAATATATGGGCCATCACGATGAGGAAATGGGCTGGGTCGACAAGTTCATCGGTCGCCTCCTCGACCTCGGCGGTGAGCTGAAGCACGAAATGCGTCCCGAAGGCAAACTCTTTACCGACCCTTGCGAATACATCAAATGCGACCATCAGGTTTCCGTCGATGGCATCGAACTCCTTCGCAAGTGCATGAATGACCTTTGCGAGGATATCACCACCTTCGACATCATGAAGGAATACCTCAAGGATGAAGAGGAAGACATGTATTGGAGCGAGACCCAACTCGACCTCATCGAGAAGATTGGCTACCAGAACTGGCTGATGAAGCAAATGTAACTTATAGGCGGCCCTTCGACAAGCTCAGGGACCTTTGCTTTTATGAAAGTTAAGGGTGCCTGAGCCTGTCGAAGGCCCCAAAGCAAAAAACAATGAACAAAACCATCACTAGCATAGTGGTCGCTCTGTTTCTCATGACGACCGTCTATGCACAAAACACTAAAAAAATGGCTACGATTTATGACTTTAAGGCCCTGAACAACAAGGGCGAAGAAGTGGACATGGCCCAATACAAGGGCAAGGTCCTCATGATTGTCAACACCGCCTCGAAGTGCGGTTTCACACCCCAATACGATGGCTTGGAAGCCCTCTACAAGAAATACCAAGACCAAGGGTTGGTCATCCTCGGCTTCCCCTGCGACCAGTTCAAGCACCAAGAGCCTGGCACCGATGAGGAAATCGCTGAATTCTGCCGTCTCAACCATGGCGTCACCTTCCCGCTGATGAAGAAGATTGATGTCTTCGGCGAGAATGCCCACCCCATCTTCAAGTATCTGACACAGCAAGTACCAACCGAAGAAGTCCACGGTCTGAAAGACAAGGCTACCATGAAACTTGTCGACGGCTTGAGCAAATCTGAGGGTCGCGAAGAAGGAGGTGTGCGCTGGAACTTCACCAAGTTCCTCATCTCGAAGGACGGCAGCGTCATCAAGCGTTTCGCTCCTGTGGCGAAGCCCGAGGACATGGAGGCTGAGATTGAAAACATGCTCAAATAAGACTATGGCACACCCTTGTGAAAACTGCAAGATTCGCGCGCGCTACGATGCGAAGCCCAAATCACTGATGGGACGCTTTTGGCGCTGGCACATTAACTTTTGTCCAGGCTGGAAGTCCTACATCACCTCCGTATCGCCTGAAAAGCAGGCCGAACTGAGAGAAAAATATCAATTCACCAAGTATCAATAAAACGATACCTTGACCCTGATGGATCTGACCGCTGCAAGGGTTTTGTGCCTTTGTGGCGGTTTTGTTGTTTTCAAATCGCCAAAACTGGGGATTCCACCGAGTGCAAATTACCCATCAATGGGGATTTCACACTTTCTGAAACCGTCGTTACTTTGCAGCAGATTTTTGTCATACATTTTAGGATGAGTTTTGAGTTAGTTTTACCATGTGCGAGACGGAGCATTCTGTCTCGCATGTTTTTTGTACCTTTGCAGACAAACTTACACCCATGTTCAAAGCATCTAAAGTCCTCTTATTCTTTCTTTTGCTGGGCATATCGCTAGCGAGCATTGCCCAATCTGATCATCCTAATGGTTTCCGAAAACGATACACACTGAAACAAGTCGTGGTACTGAGCCGACACAACATCCGCTCACCCCTATCGGGAAGGCACTCCACAATGCAACGCATCACGCCTCACGAATGGTATCAATGGTCGTCGGCTCCCAGTGAACTGTCGCTGCGTGGCGGCGCGTTAGAGACCATGATGGGACAGTATTTTCGCAAATGGCTTGTCAGCGAAGGACTGATGCGGGACAACGAGATCCCCACCGAGGGCACTATGCGCTTCTATGCCAACTCTTTGCAGCGTACCATCGCCACAGCACAATATTTCTCCTCGGGGATGCTGCCCGTGGCCAACATCCGCATTGAGCACCATTTGGAAGTCGGCAAGATGGATTCCATTTTCGCCCCACAAATCACCGATGACAGCGAAACTTTCAAAGCCCTTGCCCAACAGCAGATTACCGCGATGGGAGGCGAAAAAGGCATGGTCGGCATTGGAGAGAAAATGAAGGACAACTACAAGGTGCTGGAGCAGGTGCTCGACATGGAGCAAAGCAGAGCCTGCCTTGAAGGCGACACTTGCCACTTCCGCACTGATGACGCGCACGTCTATCTCATCAAATACCGCGAGCCTGGCATGGGTGGCTCAATGCGGCTCGCCTGTCAGGCTGCCGATGCACTTATCCTGCAATATTACGAAGAACCCGATGCCGTGAAGGCTGCCTTTGGCGACACCTTGCGTTGGGAGGATTGGGAAAGCATCTCAGCCATCAAGGATTGGTATGGTGATGTGTTGTTCACCGCACCTGTAGTGGCTCGTCAGGTAGCCCGACCACTTTTGCGGACAATACTCGAAGAACTGGAGACCGAAGGCCGACATTTCACTTTCCTCTGCGGCCACGACTCCAACATCAGCAGTGTGTTGGCTGCGTTGGATGCGGAGGACTACAGCTTGCCGAATACCATCGAAAAGAAGACACCCATAGGTTCCAAACTTGTCATCGAGAAATGGGAAGATACTGAGGGACAAGTTTTTGCTGCACTCAACCTCGTATACCAAAGCACCGAACAATTGCGCAACATGGCCTTGTTGGATTTGGAAAATCCCCCCATGGTGTTCCCTATTCGACTCAAAGGCTTGAATGCCAATGCCGATGGGCTTTATCCTTACGAAGATGTCTTGGACAGAATAGATTCTGCCATCCAATAAAAGGTAGGATCATCATCCTCATTAATAATTAGGCATATTCCCCAAAACCCCAATTTTTAGGGATTGGTCTACGAGGACAAAACCAAGAGTTTTGCAATCGATTTTGAACGAATAGTATCCAACTATGAAACTGAAAACGATTGCAAAATGCGCTGCATTAGCTTTGACATTGTGTGTCAGCTCTTTGCAGGCCCAAGATTCCATCACGACGAAACCTCGCTTGACCATTGGCGGTTATGGCGAGGCCGTCTACACCCGCAACTTCTATAGCGACAACATGTTCCGCTACTCCTATGCCGAGCGTTACCGCGACGCCAAAGGCCACGGTCGCATCGACTTGCCCCATGTGGTCATCAACTTAGGCTACGACTTCGGCAAGGGCTGGAGTATGGGTTCAGAGATCGAGTTTGAACACGGCGGCAGCGAAGTAGCCATGGAGATTGAGGCCGAAGAGACCGGCGAGTTCGAGCACGAGATTGAACGCGGCGGCGAGGTGGCTTTGGAACAATTCTGGCTGCAAAAGTCATTCGGCAAGGGCTTCAACATTCGCGTTGGCCACATCATCGTCCCCGTCGGACAGACCAACAACGCCCACTTGCCCACTGAGTTCTTCACCTGCTACCGTCCCGAGGGCGAGTTCAACATCCTGCCCTGCACCTGGCACGAAACGGGCATCAGCCTATGGGGCAAGCTCGGCGACTGGCGCTACGAGGCCATGGTCATCCCCGCTTTGAACTCCAACATGTTCAACAACGCCAACTGGGTGAAGAACGGCTCCGCCTCAGGCTATGAGTTCCGCGTGGCCAACAACCTGGCCGGTGCCCTGCGCATCGACAATTACAGCATCAAAAACCTGCATCTCGGTGTGAGCGGCTACATCGGCAACACCTTTAATAATGACATCGTCACCAACGAGTTCAGCGAGACCAGCCAATATAAAGATGTGAAAGGCACCGTTGTCATCGGAACAGCCGAGTTCGACTACAAAGGCCACGGCCTCGTGGTGCGCGGCAACTTCGACTACGGCTACCTCAGCGATGCCAACCTCATCTCATCATGGAACAAGAACCAAAACCACCAGAGTTTCTCACCCTATCCGCGCTCCTTGGTTGGAGAGAAAGCCATCGCCTACGGTGGCGAGATTGCCTACGACATCATGCACCCGATGCACAACACCGGCGACCAAAAGCTCTACCTCTTTGGCCGCTACGATTACTACGACACCTATATCCCCACCGTCAACGCCCTCACCGACTACCAATGGACCGACCGTCACGTGATGACCCTCGGCGTGAACTACTACCCCATCAAGCAAGTCGTCATCAAGGCGGAATATGCCAAACGCTTCTTGAAGGAGCAGTACAACGACGAGCCGATGTTCAGCTTAGGGGTAGCTTATAGTGGGTTTTTCACGAGATAAGGACACGCTTCGCGTCACTGCGAGGAACGAAGCAGTCCAGACTTAAAGCTTTCACACTAGATTGCTTCGTCGTTCCTCCTCGCAATGACGCAAAGCGACGCAAATGACAAACAATAAAACTTTTAAACTATAACCAAATGAAGAAATTATTCAAATCCGCAGCCATAGTCGCTGCATCCCTCCTGCTCGCAGTGAACTTCAGCTCCTGCAACAAAGATCCTCAAACCAACACCGAGGAAGCCAACAAGGCCCAAAAAGAGGCCATTGTAAAACAGTACCTCAACCACACGGTGTATCCCACCTATGCCAACTTGGCTGAGAAAACCGAAAAGCTAGTTGAAAACTTGGAGGCTTTGAAGACCAACAAGACCCAAGCCAACGTGAATGCCGCCACGGTCACCTTCCTCGAAGCCCGTAAGTGGTGGGAAATGAGCGAGGCCTTCCTCTTTGGCGCCGCCTCCGACTTCGGCATCGACCCACACATCGACTCGTGGCCGCTCGATGAAGACGCCTTCAATAACCTGATGGCCAGCCCCAACATGATTGCCGCCCTCGCCACCGATGAAGACGGTATGGTAGCTGGCGAGCAACTCGGCAACGCCCTACTCGGCTTCCATGGCATCGAGTTCATACTTTTCCGTGAGGGTCAACCCCGCGATGTGAACGAAATCACCGATGACATGATGACCTACATCGTGGCCGTGTCGCGCGACTTGCGTAACCGCTGCTTCCAACTCGAAGTGAGCTGGAATGCCAATGCCCCTCAAGCCCACAAAGACCTGATGGAAGAACTTGAGTTCAACACCACCGTCAACGGAGGCGACAACACTTATGGCGAGAATATGACCCAAGCAGGTCAAGCCGGTAGCACCTTCGCCACCTTCACCAATGCCCTCGAAGCCATCGCCGACGGCTGCATCGACATCGCCGACGAAGTGGGCACCTCCAAGATCGGCAAATGCCACACGGGTGAAGACGTAACCTACGTGGAGTCACCCTACAGTCAGAAGTCCATCACCGATTTCTACGACAACATCACCAGCATCAAGAACGCCTACATGGGCGGCATGGAAAGCCAACGAGACGAAGCCCTTTCGCTGCACACTTATATCAAGGACAACAACAAGGAGCTTGACACGAAGGCCATGAATGCCATCGAAAATGCCATGACGAAGATCCAAGCCATGAAGGCGCCTTTCGTGCAGTTCTATGCCGACGCCAGCGCTGGCGAGGCCATGGAGGCCTGCCAAGACCTCTCCGATGTGATGGCCGAGGTGAAGGCCGAGTTTGGAAAGATTGATAGGAAGTAATTCTAGGCTCGCTTCGCGTCATTGCGAGGCACGAAGCAATCCAGAAAACCAACTTAATCCCTGGATTGCTTCGTCGTTCCTCCTCGCAATGACGACAAGCGGTCAATAAAACAGAACAATAACACAAAACCCAAATATCATGATAAATCACAAACATTTAAGCATCTTTGCCCTTGCCAGCCTTATGGCTTTGGCCGCCTGTAATCCCAAGGAACCCATCCCCGAGGTCATCAGCGAAGAGACCTATGCCGGCGGCGAACTGGGCACCACCTTCAACACTTCCCAATCCGCCTATGAAGACCCCACCCCTGCCGTCGAACAGGCTGGTTTGACCACTGCGTTCAAATATGGCGAGTACTTCTTTGAGCGCACCTACACGCAAAACAACGAGCCTTTCAACGGCCTCGGTCCCCTTTACATCCGCAGCAGCTGCATCGCCTGCCATCCTGGATATGGTCACGGCATGCGCATGAACCGCTACCGCGCCGACGACTGGGGCAACGGCTACCTGCTCGTCTTCACCGACAAGAACGACACCTACCTCAGCTCTTACACCGGTATGCCTCAAACCAAGGCCGTCGCTCCCTTCAAGGCACCCTTGGACGAGACCCAAATCCAAATCAACTGGCTGAGCTACACCGACGAATGGGGCAACCAGTTCCCCGACGGCGAGCGCTACAACCTCACTTATCCCGAGGTCTACATCCCCGAAGAGGCCTTCTACGTGCCGCTTGAAGTGGGTGGCCAGCCTATCCCCTACAGCGACTTCGTGTGCCGCCTCGAATCGACCATCGGCATCTACGGCACTGGCCTGATCGACGCCATCCCCGACGACTCGCTGAAGGCTCAATACCAGAAGGAAGAGAACGACGGCTACATGCAAAACGGCCTCAACCCGGCCATGTGGGCTGGCGGCGACTGGGCCCCGACGGGCTACTACGCTAACACCAACCACCCGAAGCGCTACACCTACGCCCTGACCCGTGGCCCGCTGCAAGACGCCCCTGGTGCCAACGCCATCTGGAACATCACCAATGTGACGCACCGCACCAAGACCGGTCACTACATGACCGCCGCCTACGCCACCAAGGCTTCGCAAGACCCAGATGTGCAGGCTGAGTTCTACAACTACTTCCCGCAGTACAACCTTACAGGCAATGTGGAAACCGACATCTACAACTACCTGATGATGAACGACCAAATTCCCGAATCCCTGAAGGTTCCCGAGATGAAGGATGAGGACTATGTCAACTTCATGGTTTGGCACCGTGGCTTGGCTGTCCCTGCCGCACGTAATATGGACGACCCCGATGTGCAACGCGGCAAGAAGCTCTTCAGCGAATTGGGCTGCGCCTACTGCCACCGTCCGTCGTGGACGACCGGCGACGACATGTTCACCGACCCTGCTGGTTTCTTTGAGGATGGCGACGCCCGCCTGCCCCGCTATCCCAACCAGAAGATTTGGCCTTACAGCGACTATGTGCAACACAAGCTCCACATGGAGAACGACATCCGCACGGGCTGGTGCCGCACCACCCCGCTTTGGGGCCGTGGCCTGAGTGCCATCTGCACGGGTGCCAGCGAGCGCCTGCACGATTGCCGCGCACAAACCGTCATCGAGGCCATCATGTGGCACGGCAACACCCAAAGCGACGCCCGCCGCTCGGTGGAGAAGTTCCGCGAGCTGCCCAAAGAAGACCGCGACGCCGTGGTGAAATTCATCGACGCAATTTGATTTTTGTTAGACAATAATGTGTAGAGACGCAACGTCTATACAATCGAAAAATCCCGTCGTTACTGGCGGGATTTTTTCATTTTTCTTTTGCACTTCCTGTGTCAAAAAGAAAAAAGGCTATCTTTGCATTGTTCAAAAACAATAGAGCATATATGGATAATATTGATAATATTGATCTCCCTGAGGCCAAAACAGTGAAAGGCGGCAAGAATTTCTGGGGAAACCTGTTACGCACCGTCTTGGGTACTACCATCTCTATCCTTCTCACTTTCGGCACCAATGCCTTGATACAAAGACATCGCAGAGTTCAAGACCGCAAAATGACCGCCATGATGGTGCTAAGCAACATCGAGAGCTTCGCCCGAACCCTTGAGACGCGCTCAAATCGTATGGCACCCAGTGACAGCATCGCGGCGTGGCTCCTCTGCACGTCCTACGAAGATCTTGAACTGCTTCCCGAGAAGGAACTCAGCCACCTAATTGACCGAGCCACCAATGTCGCAACCCTTAATCACGACCACACGGCTGAAAACGTCTTCTCCAACCACATCGAGACCTGGAAGAACGTCAACAACGTGCAATTCATCGACAATGTGGGATCCTGTTTCTCAGCCCTCAATGGTGTCGAGGAGCAATTCAACCAATGGGTAATGGGAGTGCCTGATGCCTTGCACGATGTCAAAATCAACCCTGACAAATACGAGGGTAGCACTCTCCCCATGAAGATGATGCACTCCGATCGTGTGCGTACCGCCATGAAAGCCATTCACAATCGTCGGTGCTGGCTACGCTATGCCGCCACCTCCCTCCGCTATTTCAACTTGCAAAACATGGCCGCCATCGGCATCTCTGAGCAGGAAGTGATAAAATACACCAATGTTCGCGAGGAAGAGAGCGAAGATACGGGTACACCTCCCGATGCCAACTCGTTCTACACTAGCGCCTACACCCTCGACAGCCTTACTACACTCACCCACCTCACCAAACGCATTGAAGAATTGAAAGCTGAAAAGGAATAAAACAGCGGTGACGTAGTATGACCGCCCTACAAACCAACCCTCAATAATAAGGAATAAACTATGCAAAAATCCCCGAATATGGGGATTTTTGTTTTTGTTGAAAATTCGGATATTTGCAGCCAGTTTCACCAATCTTCAAACATCATGAAAAGCTTTCGCCATATCACTTCCATATTGATGATTCTGCTCATCGTTGCCCTTGCCTCTGGCACGGTCGTCGAGAAGCTACACGGCAACGACTTCGCCCTTACCCACGT